>JAFGDC010000414.1 GCA_016932295.1 candidate division CSSED10-310 bacterium | reverse complement strand
TGCTCTGGTATAGAAAACGTTGAACTCTATGCCGGTGGACAACCCACAGGGGTGTTCATCCCCAAAGCCGGCGAGTGCCTCTATATCCTGGAGATTCCAATCGACGCAGGTCTGCTGCCCGCGGGTGATTACCTCCTGGAGTACCTCGCCCATGGCGGCGGCATGGACAGCGATCTGTGGCCATACATCGTTGTTCATGACGTGCCATTGAACGCCGCGCCGCGCGCCGACAAATACAACGTCAGCCCGCAGGAACTGGTGCAGTTCAATCCACAGGCCAGCGGCGGAGTGATCCCTTACACCGGATATCACTGGCTGTTCGGCGACGGGACGGAATCTTCAGAAGCCGAGCCAGTCCATGCGTATACGGTGCAGGGTACATTCCTGCCCTCGGTCACCATCCGGGACTGCCTGGGCAATCCCATCACGCGCAACCTGGATGCCCCGATCACGGTGACTACGTGCGAGGGCTTCGATATCAGTTGCGGCGTAAGCACAACGCAGGCGCAAATCGGTGATGTCATCCAGTTCTATGCCGACGCGTTCTGCGGCGCCACTCCCTATTCCTACTCGTGGAGCTTTGGTGACGGTACCACATCCTCCGAAAAGGATCCCACCAAATCCTACGCCGCCACCGGCTCGTTCCAGGCCTGCGTGACCGCCAGCGATGCCCTGGGCGCATCGGCCGGACCATGCTGTGTCAACGTCACCATCGGTTTCGTCGATATGGAATGCAGCGCCGGGGTGGACAAGGAATTCGCCGCACCCGGCGAGTCATTCCACTTCACGGCGGATGCCTCCGGTGGTTCACCGCCTTATTCATTCGAATGGAACTTTGGTGACGGCGCCACCGCCGGCAGCCGGGAAGCGGATCATGCCTACAGCCAGCCCGGAACCTATGAAGTACGCATGACCGTGACCGACACCAACAATACCACCTGCCGGCCTCCGGCCATCTACGTTTCGGTGGATACCAGCCATATCGCCGATCACATCGTCGAGCAGAACGGTTCACTGCTGAAATCGATGGTCACTCTCACCGATGTGCAGCCTGGTGACACGCTTCGTTGGAATTGGGTGATTAACGGCGTCAGCCACCCCGATGAAATCACCTTCGCCTCATCCATTTCATACATCGAGGGCACCTTCGATCTCGTTTCCGCCGGGGCGGATCCGAACAACTACAGCGGTCAGGTGGAACTCTCGTACAACGGTGTTACCTATCCACAGTGGACCAGAATGCTGCCCCCATGATGGAGGAACCATGCGTACATTCACCGTGATGCCGTTGTTTCTTCTCGCCTTGTGCGCCGTGGCCACCGGTGGCTGGCACCAGGTGAGCCGCTCGCCAAGTGAAACCTATTTGGACGTGTTCTTCGTGGATGCGAAGACCGGCTGGGCTTCAAGCTGGGGTGGCGGTATCTTCAAGACCACTGATGGCGGACAATCCTGGTCGCGCCAGGAAAGCGGTGAAAAGTACGAATGGATGAACAGCATCTATTTCACCGACGCATCCTCTGGCTGGATCGCGGGTGGCGACGGCAGGATCTATTCCACTAAAAACGGTGGTATCACTTGGGAAAAGAACTCGTTCGAGGGCGCCGGCTTCGAGGGCATCTGCTTCGCGGACTCCCACGGCTGGCTGGTGGGCAAGGGAGGCGGCATCATGCATACCGATGACGGCGGCCGCTCCTGGAACCCTCAGCACAGCGGCGTCGACAAGCTGCTCATGGACATCCATTTTCCCGATGCTAGGACCGGATATGCAGTGGGCATAGAGGGCATTGTCCTCAAAACGACCGACGGCGGTCGCTCCTGGCGGAAGCTGGATGCGGGGACATCGGCACTCCTCTATGCGGTTCGTTTTGTTTCACCCGAGCATGGGTGGATCGGTGGCCGCAACGGAGTCTTGCTGGTAACCGAAAACGGCGGTAAGAACTGGCAGCCGGCCTGGCAGGGATCAGAGGAAGAAATCGACGATATCTTCTTCATCGATGCGGAACATGGCTGGGCCGTGGGTGGGTCCGTCCAGAACGGCCAGTTCATCCTGAATACGGTGGATGGAAAAACCTGGCGCCGGCAGGACGTCGAGGCGGTCAACTGGTGGGAATGTGTTCATTTCATCGACAAGGATGTCGGGTACATCGGAGGAAATAACGGCGTCATCATGAAAACGGTGGACGGCGGCAGGTAACGCCGGAACCGAATCGCCAGTTCGATTTCACTCTCCGGAAAGATCGTATCTTTCCATCTTACGATACAATGTGCGCCGGTCTATGCCAAGCAACCGGGCTGCCCGCGCTTTATTGCCACGCACCGCCGCCAGGACCGTCCTGATGTGCTCGCATTCCAACTCCTGAACTGTCAGGACCGGTTCACGATCCATCGCATCGGCAGATACCTTTAAATATGCCGGCAACGCCTCCAGCATCAGTTCTCCACGGACCTGCTGCATGCATGCCTGGGCAATGACATTCTCCAGCTCGCGGATGTTTCCAGGCCATCCGTACGTGCGCAGCCGCTCCTGGACTTCGACATGGAGACCGGTCACTTCCAGCTCGGTCAATGCCGTATATTTCCTCAGAAAATGATAGGCCAGGGGAATGATGTCCTCGATCCTGTTACGCAGAGGCGGCAGATGAATCTGCACGGCATTCAGGCGATAATAGAGTTCCGGCAGCAAGATCCCCCTGTCCACCGCTTCCTTCAGATCGATTTCCGTCGTGACGATGATCCGCACCTTCGCTTCCTTGCCGGTGTCATCGCCTCCGTTCAACCACCGGAGAAGCCGCTCCTGAGTGGCCAAGGGCGTGCAGTGAATATTGTCCAACAGCAGAATGCCGTCATGAGCCAACTGAAACGCTCCCCGGTCACGACCGCCATTTCCGTTGCCGCCGAACAACTCCGCCTCGATGCAATCACCAGGAATCGTATCCAGGTCCACCGCTATGAACGGTCCGTTTCGCCGGCGGCTGTGTTCGTGTATGGCCCGGGCGATCAGCTCTTTCCCGGTACCGCTTTCACCCAGTATGACGATCGGTGAAACACAAAACGCCTCCCGCTGGATCAGGTGTGAAATTTCCTTCATCACTGCCGATAACCCGAAAAAGCTGTCCAGCGTCCGCATGTGATCCACCTGCGACCGCAGTCGATCCAATTCCTGAGTGAGCCGCAGATGCTCCAATGCCTTGCCGGCGGTGAG
>JAFGDC010000413.1 GCA_016932295.1 candidate division CSSED10-310 bacterium | reverse complement strand
TTGTCTTCTCCCTCCGGAATACTCAAAATCAGCATGGCCAGGTCGGCGCCGATGTCGAAGCTGGCCGGGCATATGAGATTGCCGATGTTTTCGACGATCACCAGGTCAAGATTCCGCAATGGCATATCATTGAGAGCCGACTCCACCATCGTCGGTTTCAGATGGCAGTTGCCGCCGAAAATGGATGTGTTTATCTGCACCACCGGTAATCCCAGTCGCGCCATGACTTCCGCATCCATGGTGGTCTCCACGTCGCCCTCGATGACACCAAGACGGAGATCTCCGAGTCCCCTGGCCAGGGCGGTGATGAGCGTGGTTTTGCCGGCGCCTGGCGAGCCCATCAGGTTGATCATATAGATACCATGCTCATTCAGCATGGCTCTGATCCGTTCCGCGGCTCTCTCGCTCGATTCCAGTATGCTTCGTACTACCTTGATTTCCATGATTCACCCCTTTTTTCCCCTCCATTATCCTGAAAGATTCCTGGAAAGTCGACGTTGACCATGCAGTTATGAAGGCAGGCGAGGGTGACTGGCGGCGTTTTTCGTGTTTGGCAAACTGTTGTGGTAACATTCCAGCAGTTGATTGATCGGTGCGTAAGTGCATACGGTGAGCGGGAGTCAGCAGCCGGACAATGATAACGAGAACACGAATACAAGTAAGAGGCGCTGTGCAGGGAGTCGGATTCAGACCGTTTGTCTATCGCCTTGCCGGTGATTTGGGACTCAAGGGGTGGGTGCAGAATTCCTCGGCTGGCTTGATCATCGAAGTGGAGGGCGTCGGGGATGGGTGCGCGGTGTTCCTTCAACGCCTGATTGAGGAGCGTCCCGGATTGTCGCGCATTGATGAAGTGGAGCATCACGCCATGGCGCCGGCCCATTATTCTGATTTTGCCATTATCGGCAGCCTGGACGAGGAGGCAAAGACCGCCATTATGTTGCCGGATGCCGCTACGTGCCCCGCCTGCGTGAAAGAGCTGTTCGATCCGGCGGATCGGCGGTATCGGTACCCCTTCATCAATTGCACAGCCTGCGGACCGCGCTACAGTATCATTGAATCACTGCCTTATGATCGCCCGCGCACCTCCATGAAGGTATTCATCATGTGCGAGGAATGCGCCGAGGAGTATTCCCATCCGGAAAATCGACGTTTCCACGCCCAGCCGAACGCCTGTCCAAAATGCGGACCGCGGCTTTACCTGGTGGACAAGCTGGGACGCATCATGGCGGAACGGCAGGCGGCACTGGGGATGACCCTGGGCGCCCTGGAAGCGGGGCAGGTAGTGGCGGTGAAGGGCCTCGGTGGTTTTCATCTGGTGGTCGATGCCACCAACGATCGCGCCGTCCATGAACTACGGTGTCGCAAGCGCCGAGGGGAAAAACCGTTCGCTCTGATGCTGCCGGATCTGGCCACCGCCGGTCGATATTGCCGGATAGATCAAGTAGAGCGGGATGCGCTCTGCTCCTCGCAGGCGCCCATCGTCCTGCTGCGACGCCGGACTGCGTCTGAGTCAGGCGCCGTGGTCAGCGCCGAAGTCGCACCGGGCAGTCCGTACCTGGGCATCATGCTGCCCTATACGCCACTCCACCACTTGCTGTTGGCTGATTTCAAGCGGCCGTTGGTGGCCACCAGCGGCAACCTGGCTGATGAACCCATCTGCATCGGCAACGATGAAGCCATGCATCGGCTGAACCACCTCGCTGATCTCTTCCTTATGCATGATCGGTCCATCGTCCGTCACGTGGACGACTCGATCGTGCAGGCATTCCGAGGCGAAATAATGGTACTACGACGCGCCAGGGGGTATGCGCCCATGCCGGTTCGTTTGCCCGGTAGTAGCTCAAATATCCTTGCGGTCGGCGGTCATCTCAAGAACTGCGTTGCTCTGGGTATCGACCGGCAGGCGGTGATCAGCCAGCATATCGGCGACCTGGGCAGCGCCGAGTCGCATGCTGCCTTCACCCAGGTGATCGCCACCTTGACAGGTGCATACGAAGTGACGCCCCGGCTGGTGGTTCATGATCTGCACCCGGATTATGAATCCACCCGCTGGGCGATGGCGAGTGGAATACCCGCGTTGCCGGTCCAGCACCACTATGCGCATATCCGTTCTTGCATGGCGGAACACGGGCTGGAAGGTCCGCTCTTGGGCGCGGCCTGGGATGGCGCCGGTTACGGCCCGGACGGCACGGTCTGGGGCGGTGAGTTTCTCCTGATCGATGACGGCGGCTGGCGACGGGTAGCCCATTTGAGGCGGTTCCGGCTGCCGGGTGGTGAACGGGCGATGAGAGAACCCCGCCGGGCAGCATTGGGAATACTCTACGAGTTGTTCGGAAACGATCTGGGGAAGATGATTGAGCTGGCTCCTGTGGCGTCTTTCACGGTCAACGAGCTGGATATCCTGATCCGCATGCTGGAGCGTGGGGTCAATTGTCCCTTGACGAGCAGCGCCGGCCGTTTGTTCGACGCCACGGCGGCGCTCCTGGGTCTGCGCCAATTTAACCGGTTCGAGGGGCAGGCGGCGATGAGCCTGGAGTACCTCTGCGGCGCGCTGGCGGGACAGTATCCCTTCACACTGCGGAAGGATTCCTCGAACGGTTGCCTGGCATTGGATTGGGAACCGTTGTTCCGGGCTTTGCTGGACGATCTCGAGGTGGAATCGGCAGAAACGATATCCGGGCGGTTCCACGCCACCCTGGTGGAAATGATCGCAGCGGTGGCGCAACGCCTTGATGCCTCCACGGTGGTGATGAGTGGGGGATGTTTTCAGAACAGGTTGTTGCTGGAAGCGGCGGTGGTCCGCTTGACGGATCTCGGCATCCGGCCGGTATGGCACCGGCAGGTTCCGCCCAATGACGGCGGTATAGCCCTTGGCCAACTGGCGGTCGCCGCCGGCGCTTCGGATGCATCACGTGACTAGGAGGTTGGAATGTGTCTTTCAGTGCCAGGCAGGATCATCTCCATTACCGGCGACAATTCCTTGACCCGAACCGGTCGAGTGGATTTCGGCGGAGTGATGCAGGAAGTGAGTCTCGCGTACGTGCCGACTGCGGCACCGGGTGATTATGTCATCGTGCATGTGGGTGTGGCTTTGAACATTCTCGATGAAGCCGATGCGATGGAAACACTGGCCTTGCTTGAAGAATTGCGACGCGCCGAGCCGGCGCCGCCACCGGAATGAAATATCTCGACGAGTTCCGCGATCCGGATAGGGTCGCGACCCTGGTTCATGCGTTGCACGCACGGATAACGCGCGCCTGGAACATCATGGAAGTGTGCGGTGGGCAAACCCACGCCATCCTCAGGTTTGGACTGGATCAACTGCTGCCGTGCGGCCTGCGGCTCATTCACGGTCCCGGTTGCCCAGTATGTGTGACGCCGGTGGAACTGGTGCACAAGGCGATTCTCATCGCGTCCACCCCGGGAGTGATCTTCTGCACGTTCGGGGACATGCTGCGGGTCCCCGCCGGTGATCGAGACCTGTTTTCGGCGCGCGCCGCCGGAGCCGATGTGCGGGTCGTCGGTTCTCCCCTCGCTGCCCTGGACATCGCCAAAGCCAATCCCGCCGACAGGGTGGTGTTCTTTGGCATCGGGTTCGAGACAACGGCACCAGCCACGGCAATCACGATCCTGCGAGCCGAGGCCGAAGGGATCGCGAATTTTTACCTGTTGACCGCCCATGTTCTGGTACCACCTGCCATGACCGCCGTGCTCGCTGCGGATGGCTGCCTGGTGCATGGTTTTCTGGCTGCCGGACATGTGTGCACTGTGACAGGATGCGCCGAGTATGAGGAACTTGCGAGGCGTTTCAGGGTGCCGGTGGTGGTGACTGGTTTTGAACCGGTAGATCTGCTCGCCGGCATTGTGTCCTGCGTCACCATGCTGGAGAACGATGAGGCCGGTGTGTGTAATCGTTACGGTAGGGCGGTGCGCCCGGAAGGCAATCCCGTCGCCATCAAGACGCTTCATGAGGTGTTCACGCCGGTTGATCGGAAGTGGCGGGGAATCGGCTTGATACCGGCAAGCGGGTTGGCCTTGCGGGAACGGTTCCGGCGGTTCGATGCCGAATGGTTGTTCGGCTTGACCGATTGCGTGATCGAGGAATCCGGCGCTTGCCGGAGCGGCGAGGTGTTGCAGGGGCTGATCAGGCCTGATGAATGTTCGTCGTTCGGCTCGGCTTGCACCCCGGATCATCCACTGGGCGCCACAATGGTATCTTCCGAGGGCGCTTGTGCCGCGTATTTCAAGTACCGCGGTGAGGTATGCAGGTGAGTTTTCAGGTAATGCACCTTCCTTCCATGTGGGGGTTTGCAACCCGGTCACCAAAAGAGGCTTGATTATGAACACGATCGATTTGACCTCGATGCGCTGCCCTTTGCCACTGGACAGGTACCCCCGGGTAGTGATCGCTCACGGCGGCGGCGGGCGCTTGATGCATCAACTGATCAGGGAGCTGTTTCAAGCCGGTTTCGGAGCGGCGGTGGAACATCAGCATGACAGCGCTGTGCTGACGGTGCCTCCCGGCCGGCTCGCGTTTACGACCGATTCATATGTCATCACGCCGCTGGAATTTCCTGGTGGAGATATTGGCCGTCTGGCGGTGTTCGGCACGGTCAACGACCTGGCCATGAGCGGCGCGCGGCCATTGTATCTGAGCGCTGGTTTCATCCTGGAAGAGGGCCTGTCGATGGAAACCCTGTGGCGCATAGCCTGTTCCATGGGGAGGGCGGCCAGGGAAGCGGGGGTTGCCATTGTCACCGGCGATACGAAAGTGGTGGAGAGGGGCCGTGGCGACGGCATTTACATCAATACCGCCGGCGTCGGGCTCGTTTCTGACGGGATCGTTATCGAACCCGCCGGTGTGCGACCCGGCCAGGTGGTGCTCGTGAACGGCGATATCGGCCGGCATGGCATGGCGATCATGGCGGACCGCGAAGGGCTCAGGTTCGAGTCCACCATTACCAGCGACCTTGCCGCGCTGCATGCTGTCGTCGCGGCTCTCCTGGACGAGGGCATTGGCGTGGCGTGTCTGCGTGATCTGACCCGGGGCGGCCTGGCTGGCGCCTTGATCGAGATCGCCCAGGCCGCCGGGCATGGCATCACGCTCGAGGAGACTGCCATTCCGGTACGTGGCGATGTGGCCCATGCGTGTGAACTGCTGGGGCTGGATCCTCTTTACGTGGCCAACGAGGGCAGGTTTGCGGCGTTTATCGAGGCGGTGGATTTGGACCGAGCGTTGCACATTATTGAAAGGTTCCAGGATTTCACGCCAAGGATGATTGGTGTCGTGACCCCTGGCGCCGGAGTGACCTGTGTCACCGCGTATGGTGGTACGCGGAAGCTGGGGATGCTGAGCGGCGAACAGATGCCTAGGATTTGCTGAGACCGGCGCCTCTTGTGTAAGAGTGAGTCAAACGAGTGGAGCCGCTGCGCCGGATTCGCGTGATCCGCACCGGTGCCCCGATTCCTTGCCCGTTCAAACCGGGATGACTACAATGCTGGTTCATTCGTCAAGGAGGGTGACATGAGTGAGGGGATACTTCGATATGTGGACATACCCCGCCTGGAACGACCGGAAGCGATCGCCACCGGGGATGAACTCGATGTCCTCGACCAGGTGAACCGCAGGATCGCCGCGGCCCATTCCCTTGTGTCCACCATCGATTACCTGTTCGAACAGCTCCGTCCCATCTGCGCATGTGATCGTATCGGCCTGGCTTTCATTGAAGAGGACGGAACCAGGATCAAGTCGTTCTATGCCGTGGCTGACTACGAACCGCTGCTGCTGCGCCGCGGCTATATCGAGGATCTGCGCGGCAGCTCTCTCAAACAGGTGATGGAGCGGGACCAGTTGCGAATCATCGATGATCTGGAGGCATACCTTGCGCAACATCCCGGAAGCGCTTCGACGCACCTGATCGTGAAGGAGGGCGTGCGTTCGAGTATGACCTGCCCGCTTTCGGTCGATGGTCGCAATGTCGGCCTGTTGTTCCGCAGTTCGCGTACCCAAAACGCCTTCACGGATCGTCATGCGGTTCTTCACCAGGCCATTGCCGAGAGGTTGAGCCAGGCGGTGGCGGCGGCGTACCGGATAGAACAATTGGAATCCGCCGTGAACGCGTACATGGAAATGCTTGGTTTCGTAAGTCACGAACTCAAGAGTCCGGTGGCTTCCATGGTCACCGATGCCGACCTGCTTGCCGGCGGGTATCTCGGAGATCTCAACGACAAGCAGCGGGAAAAACTCAAACGGCTGTCAGCCAAGGGCGAATATCTGTTGGGGCTGGTAAGGGAATACATTGACCTGAGCCGCATTGAGGGCGGTGAACTGCAGCCCGGTTTCGAGTCCGTTGACGATTTGGTCAAGGCCGTGATTGAACCTACCGTGGATATCGTGCTGCCCCAACTGGAAGCCAAACACATGACCTTGTTGCCAGAGTTCCCCGATGCACCACTGGCGGCGGAACTGGATGTCAACCTCATCAAGATCGTGATGGTGAACCTGCTAAGCAATGCCGTCAAATACGGCGATGAAGGGGGTAAAATCGAGCTGTCCCTGGCTGGTGGCGGTGATGGGATCACCATATCTGTATTGAACGAGGGTCCCGGTTTTCCGGAAGATCAGCGGCAGCAACTATTCAAGAAGTTTTCCCGGCTGAAAACCAAGGAACTGATGAAGCGCAAGGGTACCGGAGTCGGCTTGTACACCTCCTGGAAAATAGTCCAGGTGCATGGCGGCAGAATCCAGGCATCTTCCAGGGAAGGAGAGTGGGCCAAATTCGAATTCACCATTCCACAACCCATCCCACCTCGCGGGGGGTGAGGCGGTGCGAATGGGCGGCGGCTCCGGAAGGGCGGAGCGAGTACATTCATTTAGGCCTTGGGGGGCGGCTGTGGTAGTGTAACAAGGAGTGTGAATGTCGATCCTGGAAGTGAGAAGAATTATTGAAATGGCTCCGTACGGTTGCCTGGCCTCGATTTCTGAGGGCCTTCCACGGGTGCGGCCGATGGCGTTCGTCATGCTCGATGACGGGCGGCTGTGGAGTTCCACCTACGCGGTGAGCGGCAAGGCGCGGGAGCTGGCGGCGGAGCCGCGGGTAGAAGTTTGTTTTATTGATGAGAAGAAGAACCATGTGCGGATTGAGGGTCTGGTCTCCCTGCAAGGCGGGGAGCGCGAGAAGGCGAGGTTGCTGGAATTGAATCCAAAGGTGGGGAGACATTTCAACGGCGGCTCGGATCCGATGTTCGTACATATCGAGGTGAGGCCGCGGCGGATCCGATGGAAAGAACCCGGATTCAGTGAGTATCACGAGGTGGACCTGCCGCTGAATGGTGATGTAGGATAATTGGCAGGTGAATCGAGTGGTTTTCCTGAGATGGGAATCAATGCTGATGTCTCAATGCGATGGAGCCTTTCCATGCCCGGTGCCGCTGCCTGGGTGATCACTGTCGAAGATGCTCATGCTGAGGTCGGTGCCGTACAATGATGGGGGACAATGAGCATGATGAGCAGTGTGAGGAGCACTCCGCCGGTCTGGTGGAACGGTCTGCGTCTGGCTCGGTTCATCGCGGCGCTGTTGCTGCCGGCGGCGGCAGTCCTGGCTGAACGGCCGACACTGATCGATGGCCAGTATTATTTACGGGGTGTCTGTCCCGATGGCAACGCCTATTGCGGCACCGGATTCGATGCCGGTTCTATCCTCCGGCAGCAACCGGAGGAGAAGGGTGAGCGCAACTGTGCATGCTGGGTACAGTTTGCATTCCGGGAACCCGGTGTATTTCCGTCGGACACTGCCCAGACCATCACGAAGATTTATTACCATGTCTGGTGGCGGACCAACGATCCGGTGGGCATTCTCGGTTATGATTCCCAAGGGAATATGGGTTCAGGAATGGATGAGTGTTTCCATGTTCATACATTGGCCGCGGTGGATGAAGTTGATTCGTACCGGCTGACGATCCATGAGCAGGTCGTGAGCCAGTCCTATGGGGTGTTCTGGGGTGAAGAGATACACCAGTTCACAATCAAGCTGAAATCCAGCGACTGCCGGAATCCATCGATTCTGTCAACACCGGAGAAGGCGTCGTTCATCATACTCAATCCGGAGCTACCCGAGGTGCTGGCGGAGAGGGACACCGACTGTGATGGATTGAACGATAGGGATGAACTGTACGTTTATTTTACTGATCCCGCCAATCCGGATACCGACGATGATACGTACGGGGACTTCTACGAGACGGTTGTGCGGTCGGACATGGATCCCAACGATCATCAGGATGCGCCTTGCTTCGGTCGTTCAATCCTGGCCACTACGCGAGGGGGACAGGCCGGCGGTTTGCTGGGCCAGGCCATGATTATACTGGATGACATGGATGGGGACGGCTTCAACGAGGTGGCTGTGGGTGAACCGGGAGCTGAATGTGTTCGGATCATGGATGGTAAATTGAACACATTCCTGCGGATCGATCTGGCGGAATTATCCGTGGAGCCGAGGGAACCGCCGGTTATACGTCTGGCCGGATTGCGGGACATCACCGGACGGGTGATGGTGCTTGCGGTCGGATTACCGGAAGCCGAGCAGGGGGACGGGATCGTGTACCTGTTCGATCTGTCGGGTAATCTGCTGTATGTCCTGGCTTCGCCGTGTACCGCCGGTCGCTTCGGAGGCTGTTTGGCCGCGGTTCCGGATATGAACGACGATGGTTGGGAAGATCTTGCTGCCGGTGCTCCGGCACTGGATGATGCGGCAGTCACCGGAAGCGTCTTCGTTTATTCCGGCTTGACTTTCGAACAGTTGGCGGTGCTGCCGGGATTCACGCCGGGTGATCGGTTCGGCGCTGCAATCACCGGGGTGCCGGGCAGCGATGGCGGACTGGACGCACTGCTTGTCGGCGCACCCAGCGACGATACGGAAGGGCGGAACGCCGGTTCGGTGTACCTGTTGGATCCCGATGGGCACCTTCTTCAGCACTGGCCCGGCATCGAACGTTTCCAGTTGGGGCATGCGCTGTGCCTCATCGGTGATCAGGATGGTGACGGCCATGCCGATTTTGCCTTCTCGGCGCCAAGCGACAATGCACTATACTGGCGGAACCGAGGCGTGCCCATGGCCGGTCGCGTGCTGATTCATTCAGGAACCACGCATGCCTGCATTCGAACATTGTCACTGGAATCGCCCGGGGATTTCCTCGGCGACATGATCGTACCGGTGGCTGATCTGGACGGCGACGGATTGGATGATTTGGCTGCCACCACAAGACGTTGGCGGTACCGGGGCGCGAGCCTGGCGATCCTGTCGGCGCAGAACACCCTTCTCTGGCGGTTCACCCGTAATGATCGGTCGGACGCCCTGGGTTCGGTGCTGTTGCTGATCGATGACCGCAACGGGGATGATGAGGCTGATTTCCTGTTGGGTTCTCCGGAATATCTTGGTACTAACGGCATTCAAGATGCGGGAGCCGTGATGCTGGTGACCCGGCAGGGAGGCATACTTGCCTCCGGCGCGGCCTCTCCCACCTTCGATCCGGCGCTTTATTTCAACGATCCGGATGGAGATGTCATAACGTACCAGGTGATTCCGCTGGCTGGCGGAGATCCGTTGGACTGGAACGCTGCCGGCGGCATTCGGTGGCGTGATCAGGAAATAGTCATCCAGGCGACAGATCCATTCGGCGCGGTCGCCACCAGCAATGTGTTCCTCCTTCCCACCGGGGTGACAGGGCGCGGACTGGCATACTGACCCCGCCCGTTCCGGCGGGAACCCTCATTGACCGGACTTCCGGATCCAAGCAGTCATGCCGTTGGCTGTGTGTCTGGGAACGGCGGCGAAATCTGATACAGTGCCCGCCGGTGGTGTTGTGTGCACTGCAGGCGCGAACCGGTGCTGTCCAGGTAAAAAAAGCCGGCCGAAACGGCCGGCTTTCGAACAGGAACCTTTATGGTTACTCGATGTACTTACCTCGTGGTGTGTAGTGAGTATGGAGCAGCTTGTGGGCGGTATGCCCGCAGGGACCGTCGGTGAGGAACTCACTGTAAATGGTAATGATGGCGGGGTTTTCGTAGGATTTGCGGATTTCGTATGCACGGTCTTCGGCATAGATGGCTCGGGCGCGGGCTTTACGAATTTCGGGAGAGGTGGGGATGGGCTGACCGCCGCCGCCGAGGCAGCCGCCGGGACATGCCATGAATTCGATGAAATGGCACTGGCTGAGCGGACCGCCGGCTTTGATGTCTTCCATGACCTTCTTGGCGTTGGCGGTACCGTGGCATATGGCGACCTTGAGGGTGATGCCCTTCAACCACTCCCAATCAGGTACCAGGTGCTGCAGGAGCGCTGGCACGGGACCGACCTTGTTGATGGCGAATTCCGCTATGCGTACGCCTTCCATACCGCGGACCGGGTCGATTTCAGCGTTGTCGAATATGTCCTCTATCTTGACACCCATTACCAGTTCGATCACGGTTCGCAGGGCCGATTCCATCACGCCGCCGGTGGCGCCGAAGATGACACCTGAACCCGTGGCGGTTCCGAAGGGATCGTTGAAATCGCTCTTCGGCATAGTAGGCAGGAAAATGCCAGCTTCGGAGATCATCTTGCCCAGTTCGCGGGTGGTCAAGCCATAATCGACATCCTTGTAGCCGCTGTCTGCCATTTCCGGCCGGTTGCATTCATACTTCTTGGCGGAGCAAGGCATGAGGGCGACACTGATGATGTCCTTGGGATCGATGTTGTTCTTCTTGGCGTAGTAAGTCTTGATGAGTGCGCCGAACATTTGTTGCGGGCTCTTGGCGGAGGATACATGGGGCAGGTACTCGGGATAGAAGTGTTCGATGTACTTGACCCAGCCGGGTGAGCAGCTCGTGAATTGCGGCAACGCCACGGAATCGTCCTTCAGAACGAGGGCTTTGTGCAGGCGAAGCAGCAGCTCGGTGCCTTCTTCCATGATGGTCAGGTCAGCGCTGAAGTTGGTGTCGAATACTTTGTCGAATCCCATGTCACGAAGTGCCGTGTTCATCTCGAAGGTGAGGGCATGCCCTGGTTCGAGTCCGAAGCATTCGCCGATGCCGGCGCGGGGACTGGGTGCGGTTTGTATCACAACGTGCTTGGTGGGGTCATCGATGGCGGCCCAGACTTCATCGGTGACATCGTAGGCGGTAAGGGCACCGGTCGGGCACCGGTTGATGCACTGACCGCAATTGATGCAGATGACATCGGCCAGAGGTTTTTCCATGAAGGTGGCGACCCTGGAGTCAGCACTGCGGCCCAGCACTTCGAGCACGCCGACCTCCTGCATGTCGATGCAGGTGCGGACACAGCGGCGACAGAGCACGCACTTATTCATGTCGCGACGCACACTGTGGCTGGAGAAGTCCATTTCGAACATCGGTTCGGTCGGATGGCCGAAACGGAACTCATCGACTCCGTATTCCTTGGCCAGGTTCTGCAGCTCGCAGTTGCCGTTGCGGCTGCAAGCATAGCACTCGCCGTAATGATTGCTGAGCAGCAGGTCGATGATGTTTCGACGGGCGCGACGGACGGGCAAGGTGTGGGTCTTGACGGTGATGGGTTGGGTGATGGGATACGCGCAGGCGGCCTGCAGTGTCCTCATTCCTTCCACTTCCACCACGCACACGCGACAGACACCCGCGATGCAGAGATCCTCGTGATAGCAGAGAGTCGGGATGTGAATACCCAACTGCCGCGCTGCCTGCAGGATGGTGGTACCCATGGGAACCTTCACCTGCATGGTGTCGATGGTGGCGGTGATAAGTCCGCCGATGGCGTTGGTCTCTGATTCCGTGACCGATTGCCCCCGCTGGCTGACGGGCGCGCGGGAGGTCTCTTCGGTGAATTTCTTTTCTGGCATTTGCATATACCCCCTTACTCGGCGGAATTGGTGCGACCCATGATTTCGTTTCTGAAACCGTGGACGATGGAGACAAACGCATTCGGACTGGATTGACCAAGACCGCACTTCGAAGCCAGTTGCATGGTCTCCGAGAGTGAGAGCAGTTGGTTTAGATATCTGGTGGAACATTCGCCTTTTCGCATGAGACGGACGCCTTCCAGAAGCACCCGGTTGCCATGCCGGCAGGGTGTGCATTGTCCGCAGGACTCGTCCACGAAGAATTCCAGGAAGTTTTCAGCCACTTCGAGCATGTCGCGTTCGGGACCGAATACAATCACGGAGCCACCAGTGGAGATGTCTTCGAAGGCGATGGTGCGTGAAAAATCAGCGGCTGGGACGCAGTGTCCGGAAGCGCCGCCGATCTGCACCGCCTTGGCATTTCCCCCGCCGACTTCCTTGAGCAGGTCGGCGATGGTGATGCCCATGGGAAATTCGTACACGCCCGGGCGTTCGCAGTCTCCGGAGATACTGAACAGCTTCAGGCCGGTTGATCGTTCCGTGCCCATGCTCTTGAACCACGCGGCGCCTTTGGCCAGAATGCTGGGCACCCAGGTCAATGTCTCGACATTGTTCACCGTGGTGGGGCGATTGTAGAAACCAGTGTCGACCGGGAAAGGCGGTCGGTTGCGCGGCTCACCACGATGACCCTCGAGGGATTCGATGAGCGCGGTTTCCTCTCCGCATACATAAGCGCCGGAGCCCATGTGGATGTGAATGTCAAAATCGAATCCGGCCTTGCCCAGGATAGTATCGCCCAGCAGGTTGGCGTTGCGCCGCCTGGCCAGCACTTCCTCCAGATGATTGCGCAGATGCGTATACTCGGCCCTCAGATAGACGATACCCACCTTGGCGCCGATCACATATCCGGCGATCGTCATACCCTCGAATACCAGGTCCGGATAATCGGTCAGGATAAGGCGGTCCTTGAAGGTGCCTGGCTCGCCCTCGTCGGCGTTGCAAATCACGTACTTCAGCGTGCCCTTGGCGGAAGCAGCCAGGTTCCACTTAGTGGCGGTGGGGAACCCAGCGCCACCCCGGCCCTTTAGGCCGGAGATCTTGATCTCGTTGAGGATGTCGGCCCGGCTGGCTTCCAGTATCTTCTTGAGACCGGCCTCGGCGGGGATGGATGCGAAGGTCAGTTTTCCAACATTCTTGGTCCCAATCATGATCACAGACCTCCCTTACCCTGCATGGCATGAACACCGAACACGCTGCGGCATTCCTCGATAATCTCGTGTACCGCCTCCGGTGTGACATGCGTGTAGACCTTATCGTTGACCAGCATCGCCGGACCCTGGTCACACATGCCCAGGCAGTTCACCCATTCGAGGCTGAACCTGCTGTCGCCGGTGGTCTCGCCGAAGCTGATCCCCAGGTCGTTCTCCAACTGCCGGGCCACGTACTGCGTGCCCTTCATCATGCAGGAGATGGTCTTGCACAGCCGAATCACAAATCTGCCTTTTGGCTCTGTGTAGAGGAAACTGTAAAAAGAGACCACGCTGTTGACCTCGACCGGATGAATCCCCAGCGTGTCCGCAAGCACTTGCATGGCATACTCGGAGATGAACCCATACTTCTTCTGTATCCCCTGCAATATAGGGATCATCGCACTCCGCTCATGACCCAGCTCGTCCGCCAGTGCGATGATTTCGTCTCGTTGTCGATCACGTTGAGTGACAAGCATCAGGCACCTCCGGCCTTGTTGAGCAGCCCGTTGACCTTGTTGAGCAGGTCTGCCGGCTTGATGGGCTTCTCCTGAAAATCATCCACCGGCACCATTGCGTCGTCCCTGCCGAAATCCATGCCGGTTACCTTGCCGATGCTGGTCAGGATCAAAATGGGTTTCGTGAACTTTTGCCGGCGCAGAGCCTGCGCCATCACGAAACCGTCATCCGGCTCCTCCATCATCACGTCGAGGATGCACATGTCGGGATTGAAACTTTCAACCGCCTTCATGCCTTCTTCGCGGTTGCCAGCCGTGCCGACTTCGTGTCCGGCGCTGGTGAGGAGGATCTCGATTGCCTCCACCACATCTGGATCATCGTCGACTACCAGGATTTTCGCCAAAACCAACTCCTTTTGTTGAGGTTATCTGGTTTTTGCCGCACCCGCCGGCCGCACCGGCGGGAATCTCCAAACCAAGGTGATGATCATTAACTATCTTTCGTTTAATTTGCAAGTGATTTTTCCACCTCTGAACGACTTCATCATTTCCGCCGCCATTCCCCCTGGTGGGTATTTCTGATTAGAGTTTCCCCTGCCGCTTTCATTAATCGCCGAAGATCGCTAGTATAATACTCCCGTAAATGCGACCGCCGATGCTGTTCCGGCCGGCGGCGGCGCTTCTGATTCACCCTGCGCCGGCGAGGAGGATGACATGGATACACAGACGTTCTTCAAATTCATGAACGATGTGCGGATTTACGACTTGACCCAAAAGCTTAGCGTGCACACGCCGCCGTGGCCCAGCTATGTGCCGTTGAGCGTGCAGTACTTCAAACGGATCGCCGGCGCGCATATGGGTCAGGGGGCCAATGGGCAGATCATCACCACCAGCAATCATGTGGGGACGCACATGGACGGCGAGATCCACTTTCACGCCAGCGGCCGGACCATTGGCCAGGTGCCGCTCTCGGAATGGATCGGTCCCGGCGTCGTGGTGGACATCTCCGGTGATGTGGGCGATTACGATCTCTACAGTCCTGAGCTGCTTATGAGCAAGGTTGAGATAAAGAAAGGCGACATACTGATCATCAACACCGGATACCACCGTTATGGATGGGATCAGCCGGCATCCGATGAAATCCGGTATTTCGTCAAGCATCCAGGTCCGGGTCCCGGTTTTCACGAATGGGTCATGGACATGAAGATCAAGTGGATCGGGGTTGATTGCGGCAGCGCCGATCATCCCATGAACACCATTATTCGTGACTGGCACCCGAGACTGTTCGCCGCTGCCGAAGCCAAGCTGCTCGAGCGGCACGGCAAGAAGTGGGACGAGTTGTTCCCACTGGAAGAATACTACCAGGTAATGCATCTCAAACTGTTTCCCAAGAAGATCGTGCATGCGGAAAATCTCGGCGGCGAGATCGACGAGATCCGTGACCGGCGTGTGTGGATCGGTTGTTTCCCGCTGAAAGGCATGGAACTGGAATCATCCATGTGTCGCATTGTTGCGATCGCGCCACCGGAAGAGTAGCGGGGAGGCGGGAAGGCCGGGGTCGTACCCGGAATCTTGTGCTATTCGTCGATAAGCGCTTCCAGTCAACGCCTTAAGAAGGCTGAAATTGCTTCAAGCAGGTCGATTGACCGTTTTTGACAGGCACATTGCCCCGTGGACTGAGCGAAAACCCCTGAAATGCGTCCACCAGATCTGCATGACACTTCTCCCGATCATTGGCGGTTGCTTGAGGGTGGGGCGACTGTCTTGTCCGTCTCGGGCGCCGGTGTTAGATTGACGGCGCCGAGTCACAGAACCGGCGGGAAGGAGGCCGAAGGTGGATGTGCACAAGCTGGATCGCATATTCAAGCCGCACAGAATTGCCGTGATAGGCGTGACCGGGAATCCCAAGAGCCCGGGAGGAACGGTATTGCGCAACCTGGTGGGCGCCGGTTTCCGGGGAGTGGTCTATCCGGTCAATCCAACCGCCGAGGCGGTGATGGGCATACCCTGTTTCCCCGATCTGCGGTCCCTTCCCAGGGTGCCCGACCTGGCGATCATCTGCGCCCCCGCCGGCCAGGTTCCGGGTATCGTCAGGGAGTGTGGCGAGGCCGGTGTGTTGGGTATTATCATTATCTCCGCCGGCTTCAGGGAAGCAGGTGACGCCGGCCGGGAATTGGAAGCCGAGGTCCTGCGAATTCAGCGGCAGTTCGATGGTATGCGCATTATCGGTCCCAATTGCCTGGGTATCATCGTGCCGTCCTTGAAGCTCAATGCCACTTTTGCCGAGGGTATGCCCACGACCGGTAACGTGGCGTTCATCTCGCAGTCCGGGGCGCTTTGCACCTCTGTGTTGGATTGGGCCATCGAGGAGAAGATCGGTTTTTCGTACTTCGTTTCGGTAGGCAACATGTTGGATGTGGAGTTCGGGCATCTCATCGACTACTTCGGTGAGGATGAGAAGACCGAATCGATCATACTCTATATCGAATCCATCACCGATGTCAGGAAGTTCATGACGGCTACCCGTGCGTTCGCCCGCACCAAGCCGATTGTGGCGTACAAGGCGGGACGTTTCCCCGAATCGGCCGAGGCGGCGGCATCCCATACAGGAGCACTGGCGGCGGCGGACAGCGTGTACGATGCCGCTTTTGAGCGAGCCGGGATCGCCCGGGTTTTCGAGATCGGCGAGATCTTCGACGTGGCCGAGCTGATCGGCCGGCACA
>JAFGDC010000412.1 GCA_016932295.1 candidate division CSSED10-310 bacterium | reverse complement strand
GGTGCCGGCGACCTGGTGGAGTATTACATCACGGTGGAGAACAGCGGCGCCTCGACCACCTACCTGTATGGGGAGAACGCGCCGGGTGCCACCGGGGATGAAGCGACAGCGGCCGCGGAACCTTTCTCGTTCGCTTTTCCCGCATATTCACCGACGCCGACCATTCCGCCGGTTATTCCCGCGGCCGGTCCCGGCGGCTGGGTGCTTGTAATGGCGGCGCTCAGCGGGGTGATCGCGTTATCACGCAGGCGGTAAAATTCGGCGCCGGTCCGACTGAATCCCTCAGCTTTCGAGTGTGGAGCGGCTCCGCAAGTCGAGGAACAGGAGCAGCCCCGCCGCCAGGAGAAGGATTGCCGTCCCGCCTGTATGCAGGGCGGGGACGGGTGGGATCGTCGGCGTTACGGTGACGGTTGGTGTAATCGTGATCGTCAGAGTGGGTGATGCAGTCCAGGTGGGACTCTGGGTGGGGGTGAGCGTTGGTATCTGGGAGGGCGTCATGGTGGGGCTCATGGTCGGCGTGAGGGTTGGACTGGTTGTCGGCGTGGGGGAGGGGCTTGGCTGCGCCAGCCCGCCGCCGCCGATCTCAATGATCGACGACATGTTCCACGTTGCTAACCAGAAATGATCGTTGGCGCCGTAACCAAGTGCTTCCGTGTAAAAAGAGGGGGTTGTGGAAGGTGATTCCAGTATGCTTGGCGCCGTGGGCGAGTCGACCGGGATACCGCTGCTTTCCAGACGATAGCCGGCGATCACGTGCGAGGTCATATCCATGACATCCATGACATAGATGACGCCGTTTACGATTTCCATGCCGTCATGATGATCGCCCCCGAGATCCGATGTAGGTGAAAGCGTATTCCCATGAACCGAGATTGTCGTTATACCGATACATCTGCCGCGCATGGGTGCCGTTGAACCAGAACCAGGATTGCTCGTGGTATCCCAGGGTGGTCGCATTCGTGCCATTATCCGGAATGACGAAGCCGGTTTCGATCCAGTCGAAGTCCCAGTGCATCAAGCCACCCCAATGGTAATACACGCCATAATAGATACCGGTATCGTCTACATGAAGGTCCTAATGGCAATCGGTCCGACGTTATCCGGGTTGTCCGGATGGCGGTCGGGATCACCATCGGTTTCCACCAGGTACACGTAGGCTTTGTAATTCCCCTGATAGGCGTCCGATCCACCTACCAGGAAGAGATACTGGCCACCGGGTGAACCCAGTAACCCCTGGTTGTCTACATATGCATCCACGCTGGTGATATATGCATTTCCCGGCGTGAAGGAGGAATACATGAAATACTCCGCCCGGACCATCACCGGCTGAAGCATAACGGCTAAAGAAAACAGCGGAGATAGGACTATTAAATGCAGCACCGGCCATACTGACATTGCGTACTCCTTTTCAGTTTGTTGGCGGACCATAGATCGACAGAATTCAGCTGTTTTTTCGAAAGTATCCAATGATTTTCATCCCTGCCGGCGAATAATCCGGAGAGCATTGACAGCCAGCCGCGCGGGATGCGATGCAAGCGGCGTTGAGCGAGCGGACCGGGTGGATTGCGTGCGGAACAGCGCCATGGAATCGGGATCGTCCCGCCGCGCCGGGGATGTGTCATCTTCACATTACGAGCATTGGCGCTATATTCTGGCGGGTTCGAACAGAAGCAAGCTACACCTGCCGGTAGAATATCGATGGTCCTTCCAGTATGCCGCAGCCGGCTTCTTCGAACAACTTTCCGCAATCCGCGACGGTGTTGCCGCGTCCCTCCTCGGTGCGTTCCCTGACATCCCTGGGATTAGCGCCCACCTCCGCCCAGAAGAGATTGGCGCCGGCCAGTGCGCCCAGCGTGCATGGCTCGTGGGTACAGTTGCCCAGGACGGTGCGCGGCATGCCCAGCCTGGTGACGGCGACTATCTGGGCCATGCGCAGTTCGGAGATCATGCCGCGTTCAGCCAGCAGGCCGCCCGGGATGGCGATGCGCCGCGCCGCACCGGAGTATGCCGGTCGGATGGAGGCGGTATACAGGATCATATCCGCCAGTTCCTCGTCGGAGTGTTCCGGTCCCACCGGTTCCACGCAGGTGCCCACCAGCAGTCCCGCTTCCTGAAAATTGAGGATGCTGCGACGACGTTCGGCCGGCTTCAGCGTGGTATCGGTCCCCTCCCGCAGCCGCCAGGCATGGTAGACGCCTTGTAAACCCGCATCCTTCAGGCGCCGGGCTTCCGCCGGCGTGCAATCCCCCAGGTTACCGATCAGGATGGTCCGTGGTTCCAGCGCCCGGCGGATTTCCTGGATGTACTCGACGAATCGCGAAAAGGGATATTCAGCCGTGGACATGACGAACACCGCGTTAGCGCCGTCCAGTTCGAAACGTTTCGCCCTTGCCACGGCTTCCTCCACGCTGATTTCCGCAGCATGATCGAAGACGCTGTTGACTGCGGCGAACGAGCAAAAGGCGCAGTTGCCAGAGCAGATGCCCAGGTTCAGGGCGAACTGCGCGTGAATCTCGGCCTGGTTCCCGGACAACTCGGTGGAGATGTGCCGGGATGTGGCCATGGTGAGATACGCCTCACGCGAATCGGCGGGGAAGGAGAGCAGCAGGATCAGCTCTTCGCGCTTCAAAGCCCCGCCGTTCGAGGCTTTCCGGAGGATTGAATCGAATTTCATCGCGTCTCTCCAGGTGGAAGATTCCTTTCCCCCGGTAAGCATATCATCGTCGGTTCCCGAAGTGTCGATGGGCGGCCGCCTGCACCCGCCGGCGGCCGCCTGCAACCATCCTCTCATGAGCGGACGGCCGAGGGAAAGTCGCGATAGTGTCCCGCGCCCCGACAGAGAACCGTAAAGGATCGCGGAACAAGGCGTTTAGAATTTGTACATCAAAGAATACTGTATTCGGATCGCATCTCCCTTGGGCATCTCCAGGTAATCCGTCGTCCACTGGGATATTTCCAGGGTTTCCGTGAGATTCTTGGCGAGTTTGATGGAGACGTTGCCGAACAAGCTGGTATTTTTACTCCGTGAGCCCATGGCCAGCAGTTCGTCGTCGGGATCATCGAGGCTGCCGCCGAGCAGGAAGCTCCATCGCCCCCATGGTCCCAGTTCGAGCGCCGCCCAGCCGCCGGTACTCTTGATTGGTTCCAGATCATCGTTGACACCGTAACCAATGCCGCCAAGATAGGAATCCAGATTTTCACCCGTCCAGGCTTCCCCCTTGAGGGTTACGCCGGTGGTGAATGGCAGGGACATCTCGACCGCCGCGGAATAACTGTCTATGGTTTTATTATTGCCTTCGGCGTCGAGGTCATACTCTTCCTGTGCCCAGTGACCGGAGAATCCGATCACCGCCCGTTGGCTGCCCATGGGGAAAGACCAAGCCAGGCGGCCTTGCACGGTGGGGATCCCAGCGTCTTCACCGGTGTCCCCGGGATCGAAGCCGCCGACGGTACCCCGGCCCAGGGTCCTTGCCAGGGCGAGTTCAGCCGTCATATCGGCGGAAGTGCCCAGTCCCACGGACTTGCTGAATCTCAGTTGGGGGTGGCGATAACCAATGTTGCCTGCCCACCAGGCGGCGGTGAAGTTCGCCGTCGCCGGAATCTGCTGCGCCACGAGATCCCAGGTCTGGCCGGCCAGCAGGCTCATGCGGCGATCTGGCCAAGTCATCTTCACATAGGCGTGGCGGAGACAGGGAGTGGCCTTGTTCTCCGCGCCGCCGCCGTAAAGGTCTATCTCCAGCAGTCCCGACAGCTCTCTTCCGGAATCGGACTGGCCGCTCAATTTGAAACCCAGGCGCGAGGCGTTGGCGGTGATGTTGAACTGGTCGTCGTCCTCGTTGTCCGCCTCCGAGTTCACCCAGCGCGCGTAGTTGCCGGGATCCACTCGGCCGGTATCATAGGCCATATCGACCTTGATGAAACCGTAGATCTCCAAGTCGAAATTGGAACTGACCTCGCCCCTTGCCTGGGAGCAAACCATAACCACTCCCAGTATTGCTGCCATCACTACTAATCCTCGCTGCATTGCTCACCTCCATTGTTGTTGTGCGTGCCGGCATTCTTCCATCCGCCGCCTGTTGTGTGTTCGTCCGCTCTGGATCGATTGGGTTGAACTTTACCCCGTTAATGAATTTCTTGCAAGGACAACGGCCCCCGTCCGGAGACCGTGTACGGAGGAGGTTCAGCCAGTTCGTAATCGTGCTCCTCCGGAATGTGGAATGGGAGCGCCCGGAGCCATGGAAAATCATGCCTGCGGCTGGATATTCATTGTGTGAAGTAGTACCATGTAGTTCCAAGATCTTTTGACGGAGCTGTCTGTGGTGAATGTGGACTTACATTGCCATTGCCTGTGTAGTGACGGTTTTTCGACGCCGGAGGAGCTGGCTGTGACCCTTGCGAGAGCCGGGGTGAACGTCGCTGCGCTAACCGATCATGATTCATTGGGGTGTCAAATCCGGTTTCAGCGCGCCCTACGGGAGTTGGAGAATGAGATCAGGTTTATCCCGGGAATCGAGTTGGGGATCGGCGAGGCGACCCAGTACTTCCATTTTTTGGCGTATGGATTCGACTTGGGCAACCTTGAATTTCGTGGTTACATCGAGTGGCTGCAGCGGCGCATGCGTTTGAAGAACACCCTGTGGCATTCGACCGTGCGCCTGGCGAGGATGGCACTCGGCACCACCAAGGCGGAACCCGTGCAGCCGGGTGATATGACCCTGTTGGCCGAGGCCGCTGCGGCCTTCGATATGGTACATGCCGCCGGTGGTTTGGTGTTTTGGGCGCATCCGTTGGTGGGTGACAGGGATCTCAGTAGGCTGACAAGGATCCTGGTGGAACTCAAAGAAAGAGGTCTTGACGGAATAGAGGGCTATTATAAACCATACTCACCCGAAAGCCGGGAGATGTTGATCGAGCTGGCCGACAGGCATGACATGCTGGTCAGTGGTGGAAGCGATTACCACGGGGGGCGGCGCATTCGACCCTGGGATCCGCCACGGGACGATTCCCCATTTCATTTCGGCCCGACCGCGTCGGAGTTGGAAACACCGGGTGTCGAGATGCCGGAGGCGCGATTCGAAGCGTTGGACCGGGCGCTGGAACGAGCCAGGGGATTGCCGCTGCGGCCGGAAAGCGGTTTTTGAGCCAGGCCGGGATGGATTTCTTTTCGGATGTGATATGGTAGGTATGATGATGTCTGTAAGACGAAGTATTCAAAAATAATGGGTCGCGCGCGTTGGGAGATGTGAATATGCGGCAGGATCTTGGGGCAAGGCAGTGGCGGTTTTTCGCGGTGCGTGTCATCGCACCTGCGTTGCTGGCCATGATCCTGCTGTTGTTGGTCGTATTTGCGGTCATCAGGCCGTCCTTCGAGAGCAATCTTCTGGACCGCAAGCGTGAGATGATCCGGGAGCTTACCAATTCGGCATGGAGTGTCATTGCCGAGTATCATCGCGAGGCGGAGAGCGGCGCTTTGAGTGAGGAGGAGGCCCAGCGCCGCGCCATAGCCAGGATCGAACACATGCGGTACGGCTTGGGTGGCAAGGATTACTTCTGGATAACGGATATGCGGCCGGTGATGATCATGCATCCGTATCGTCCGGATCTGAACGGGAAGGACCTGTCTGATTTCAAGGATCAGGGCGGCCGCAAAGTGTTCGTCGAGTTCGCCAGGGTGGTGCGTGAGCAAGGTGCGGGCAATGTCAGATACGAGTGGCAATGGAAGGACGATGCCAGCCGGATCGTACCCAAGGAATCTTATGTCAGGGGTTTCAAGCCATGGGGCTGGGTTATCGGCACCGGGATCTACCTGGAGGATGTGCGGAGCGAGATCGCCGCCTTGACCAGCCGTCTGCTTTCGGTATCGCTCGGTATCGTGCTGGTGGTTTTCTTACTCCTGTTCTTCATCGCGCTTCAGACCTATCGGATTGAAATGGAGCGACGGGAGACTCTGGAAGCGCTGCGGACCGCCAGAGACCGCTACAAGACCATGGTGGAGGCTTCCGCCCAGGGTTCAATGTTGGTGCTCGACGGTACGATCATTCACG
>JAFGDC010000411.1 GCA_016932295.1 candidate division CSSED10-310 bacterium | reverse complement strand
CGGGTGGATGGCGCCGGTTATTGAGTGTCCTGCGCCGCCGGTTCCGCGACTAACTACCATGTATCCGGCGGTATGGTGGGTTGCCGGCGGCCGGATTGACCGGCACCGCTTCGGGAGACCTGCATGAATCCATTGTTGCTGCTTTGCCCGGCATGGGGTGTCGAAGCACCACCTCTCGGCCTGGCCACCATGGCAGGTGCGCTGCGTGCCCGCGGCCGGCGGGTGGCGGTTCGGGATCTGAACATTGAACTCCATGACCGTGCCGATGCCGGCTTGTTGGAGTACTGGCAGGTGGACCGGCGGGCCGTCTGGCTGGTTCCGGAGTTCTTTTTCGGCTCAGAGCTTGAAGCGATCCTGGTTCCGGAGATCAGGACATGGGCCGCGGAAATCGTGCAGGGCGGATATACCGTGGTGGGGATGTCCGTATACCATACCAATCGGTTGTGCAGCCTGCTCCTGGCTGAGCAGATCAAGCGGTTGCGCCCCGAGGTGTTCGTGGTGCTGGGAGGGGCGGACTGCCGTCCTTTCCATGGTGCCGGAGAACTGGTGCGGCACCCGGCGGTGGATTGCGTGGTCACCGGCGAGGGAGAGGAGGCGTTCCACGAGGTTCTGAATACGATCCCGCCCGGGCAGCCGGTACCAGGAACCCTGATCAAGAGCGGCGGGCGGATCCTGGACGGCGGTGTACGCCCTCCCATTGACGATCTGGATTCCCTTGCGTTTGCTGATTTTTCGGATCTCGATCCGGCACGATATGGTGGTTCCACCCTCCCGATTTTGGGCAGCCGCGGATGCACCGGCCGTTGCACGATCTGTAATGAGCGTCGTTACTGGGAGGGATTCAGGACAAGAAGCGCCGCTCGTGTAGCCGCCGAGATGGAGCATCAGTTTCAGCGGCACGGCATTGCTTCGTTCCACTTCAACGACTCCCTTGTCAACGGCGCGGTGGGGCAGCTCAGGGAATTGTGCTCGCGTCTGGCGGGGAAGGATTTCACATGGTCAGGCGCGGCACGGGCGGTGCCGTCGCTGTCGAAGGAGCTGCTGGCGCTCATGAAGCGAGCGGGCTGCACCGGCTTCTCCCTGGGGATCGAGAGCGGTTCGCAGCGCGTGGTCAACGCCATGAGGAAGGGGTTCAACGTCGTTGATGCGATCCGCATCATCAGGCAGGCCCATGAACTGGATCTCAGGGTGAGTTTCAATATTATCGTGGGTTTTCCGGGTGAAACACTCCTTGACTTCATGCGCACCATCGCTTTTTTATGGCGAATACGGAAGTTCGATGCGGAATTGGAGGTGCTGTCGACCTGTCTGGTCTCCGAGGGCAGTGAGCTGGCCGGCGATCCGGAGCGTTTCAGCGTGGTGTATAGCGATGACCTCTTCTGGATAAGCAAGGATGGGAAGAACACATACCCAAGGCGGTTGGCGAAGTTGACCCTGATCCATGACGTGGCGCGGCTGTTCGGGATCAAGGTGCGCTTTCGCAAGCCGCCGCGAACCGAGTGCCGGCGTGAATTGGGATATTATTACCGGACGCGGCGGGACAACCGCCGGGCGGTCAGGTATTTTCTAAAGGCATTACGCAGCATGCCTCAGGATGCGGGATTATTGGCGGAGATCGCCGATGCGTATCGCGTCCTGGGCAATCTTCGGCTCGCCCGGCGCTATCTGGCCGCCGGATTGGCCGTGGCACCAGGGAATGCAGCCCTGGAAAGGGTGCGGGACGAACTTGCCAGGGCGGAAGTCCTCCAGGCTTGACGCAGTGTGTTGAAATCGGTATTTTGATCCGAAGTGCATGAAACGAATTGACCACAGGCAAGGAGGACCCGAGTGAAGATCATCGTCTTTGTCAAACGAGTGCCGGATACGGAATCCAGGATAGTGATCTCCGGGACGGACATCGATACTTCCGATTTTTCCTATATCGTCAATCCTTACGACGAATACGCCGTCGAGGAGGCATTGAAGATCCAGGAATCCATGGGTGGAGAAGTCGTCATCATGACGCTGGGCCGCGATGCGGTGAAGGAGATCCGCAACGCGCTTGCCATGGGTGCGGATCGGGCTGTGTATCTGGAGGCTGAGGCGCCGGCTGGAGACACCTATGCCACGGCGCGAATCCTGGCGGCGGCGCTGATGGGGGAATCGTTCGACCTTTTGTTGTTCGGCAAGATGGCGGTGGATGACGGCGCTGCGGCGGTTGGACCGATGGTGGCGGAGTTGCTCGGATTACCCTGCGTCAGCAGCATCGATAATCTGGAAGTGGCCGCGGACCGGGTTGTGGCGCGCATGCCCATCGAGGGCGGTGCACATGTCATGGAGTTGCCGTTGCCGGCGGTGGTCACGGCTGACAAAGGCTTGAACGAACCGCGTTATCCTTCCTTGCGGGGGATCATGCAGGCGAAGCGCAAACCGATGGATAGCAAAGCGCCTGAGAAGGTGGAAGCGAAGTTTTCAGTGTTGGAGCTGCAAGCTCCTCCGCCGCGGCCACCGGGCAAAATCGTCGGTGATGGTGTGGCTGCGGTACCGAAACTGGTTGAGCTGCTGCGGGTCGAAGCCAAGGTCATCTGACCGGGCCGGCAACCGTACTGGGAGGAGGAGTTTCACATGGCTGTTTTTCTGGTGTTTGCGGAGCAGAGGCAGGGAGTGGTGCGTTCGGTCGCCATGGAGGCGGTGTCTGCGGCAAGGGCAATGGCGGATCGAAGCGCTGGTGAAGTGGTGGCGCTGGCCCTGGGGTCCGGGCCGATCGACGGTTTGGCGCGGCTGGGTGAATATGGCGCGCATCGGGTTGTCCAGGGTCGGCATGAATTGTTCGGCGCATATTCGGCCGAAGCGTATGCCGCCGCCATCGCCAAGGCGGCGCGAAGTGTCGGCGCGGACTACGTGATTCTGACTTCATCAGCGGAAGGGAAGGATTTCGGTCCCCGGGTCGCCGCCCGTTTGGATGCCGGTTTCCTGGCGGATGTGATCGGCATGGAGTGGCGCGATGACCGCCTTGTCTTCACTCGCCCGATCTATGCAGGCAAAGCATATGCCGTCATGTCGTCGAGGTCTGTGCCCCAGGTGGTGACCCTGCGGCCGAAGATGTTCACGGCGGTTGCTGGTATTGGTGGTGAGGCCCAGGTGGAATCGTTGACCGATCTGGCCGCCTCGGACATCAAGTCGGTGTTCCGGGAGTTCGTGGCGGCCGGCGGCGGCCGGCTGGATGTGACCGAAGCGGATGTGATCGTATCCGGTGGCCGTGGTCTGGGCGGCGCCGCGAATTTTGCGGTGCTGGAACCATTGGCGGAGGTCCTCAATGGAGTGGTGGGTGCTTCCCGGGCCGCGGTGGATGCCGGGTGGATCGAGCATGCGCAGCAGGTCGGGCAGACCGGTAAGGTGGTCACTCCGTCACTGTATATCGCATGCGGGATTTCAGGCGCTATCCAGCACCTGGCCGGGATGTCCAATTCCAAGGTCATCGTGGCGATCAACAAGGATCCTGAGGCGGCTATCTTCCAGGTGGCGGACTATGGGATCGTGGGAGATCTCTTCGAGGTGGTGCCGGCCTTGGTGGAGGAGATTAAAAAAGTCGTAAATTGAAGAAAAGGGAAAGGGTGTGACGTGCCTGGACCGGCGGCACGATTCCGGCGGGAATGAATGGGATTCTTAGTGTGCGCTCGCTGATGGCGGATCAGGGGTGATTGCAGTGCAAACCTTTGATCGGAACCAACCGGGTGGAGGCCAGGTTCCACGAAGCAACATGAATGGCTCTGCCGATTGCTTCGATAATAATCCTTTCCTGAAACGATACTACGAAAGTACTTAGTACTTTATTGTTGCTTTTTCATTTTTTCCCATTAAACTAGTGGTACTTGATCAGAAAAAATGAACGTGTTTCCTTTGTTCCAACAAGGTGTGTGAACGGATGGATCGGAAAAAAATTCTGCGCTGCAAAGGAGGTGATGATTCGGTAGAAGTAGCTTCTTGTCTTTTTTTTAAACTGGTTGTTTCGCTAACAAAATCAACAGGAGGATGTTAATGGGACGGAAGAAATTTTTCCTTCCTCTGCTTCTGATCGTATCGTGTACCATCTTGCCGGCGGCATTGGCCGGCACGGGGGCGACCTTGAGCAAGGCGCCTGCGGATACGGCGCTGAGCACGATGCCCAATGCAACGGGCACGCACGGCGTCGTTCGCATGAGCGAGAATGCACTGACTAAACCGTTGGCTTCAAAGGCTGCGTCGGTCATGCATCCCAGCCAGGGCCCGGATGTGAAGTCGGTGGCGCGGTACGCTGATCAGGCCGTGCGTGCCGTGGTGGATGAGGCAAAGCCGCTGGGCGGCCGCCAGGGCGGCGACACATGCGCCACCGCGACGGTGATTGCTTCACTGCCCTACACCGCCACTGGCTCCAACGTGGGTTTTACGGACGACTATGAGGAACAGTGTAACTACAGCTCGACCTCGGGTGATGTGGTCTACTCCTATACCCCCACGGCTGATGACACCATCGACCTCACCTTGTGTGTTGGCGACACCGATTACGACACCAAGATGTTCGTCTACGAGAACACCTGTGTTTCCCCCTACTACGCCTGCAACGACGATTCCTGTTCCGCGCCGTACTACAGCGACTATGTTTCTTCCATTTCGGGAATGGCGGTCACCGCCTACAATACTTACTACATCGTAGTGGACGGTTACGGCGGCGTTGAAGGCACCTACACGCTGGAAGTCACCGGCGGCGGCACCGTGGATCCTGGAGAGGATTGCTCCAACCCGTGGGTGATTGCCTCTCTGCCTTACACGGACACCAACGTGACCACTGGACGTGTCAACAATTACGAAGAGGCGTGCCCGTATAGCTCCACGTCACCCGACGTGGTGTACGCCTACACCCCGCTGGCCGACGACAACATCGACATCACGCTGTGCGTGGGATACACCGATTACGACACCAAGATGTTCGTCTACGAGAACACCTGTGCTTCCCCCTACTATGCCTGCAACGACGACTCCTGTTCCTCCCCCTACTACAGCTCCTACGTGTCGCAGATTCCGTTGATGGCGGTCACCGCGGGCAACACCTACTACATCGTGGTTGACGGCTACGGCGGCGGTTCCGGTACCTACACCCTGGAAGTCACCGGTGGCGGTGTGTTCGATCCTTACTACGACTGCCCGGTGGATTCCATCTTCTCCCAGGGCGGCCATGGTCCGGATGACTCCTGGAGCTGCTCCAGGTCAGAGGAAACCGGCGGCTACCTGGTGGCCGACGATTTTACCGGCCTGGCAGATCCCATCTGCGACCTGCACTTCTGGGGTTTGACGTTGTACCACAATGGTAGTTCGTGGGTTTCCTGCACCATGGATCCGGTAACCTTCAACGTGTTCTTCTATGACGACAATCCCAGCACGACCGGCGTCGTGGTCTGCGAGTACCTGGATGTCCCCGCGGTGGCGACGGATACCGGCGATCTCTTCAGCATCTACCCGATGTACGAATTCGTCATCAACCTAGATCCCTGCTGCACGCTTCCGTCCGGCTGGGTGGGTATCCAGAGCACCGATGCCAATCCTTCGTGCTGGTTGCTGTGGGACAGCAGCGCTGCACCCAGTGCCGGCGCCACGTCATTGCAGTTTAACGGCACCTCATGGACCGACACCGGCTTTCAACGCGGCTTCTGTTTGACCGCCACGGGCGTTTCGTTCACCGGTGCCTGCTGTGATGATTCCACCGGCGTGTGCCAGGACGATGTGCTCTTCAGCGAGTGTCCGCCCGGTTCTCGGTTCGCAATGAACACCCTGTGCGCCGACCTGGTTCCGCCCTGCGGCGAAGGCGCCTGCTGCAATCCTCTGACCGGCGAATGCCAGGTGACCAGCGAGTTGATCTGCGTCAGCCTTTACGGTCCCGGCAACTTCATCCCCGGCGTGACCTGCGATCCCAATCCATGCCCCTGCGTCGTTCTCTGCCCCCCCGGCGCGCTGGATGAAGGCGAGCCCTGCGGCGATGACACGAACGGCGGCTGCAACATGGATCCCGGTTTCGAAATCTTCACCCCGCTGGCCTGCGACGATGTCTATTGCGGTCTCTCTTTCGCCGATGGCACAACCAGGGATACCGACTGGTTCGAGATCGTATTGACCGACTACCAGACCGTAACCTTCACCGTCGAAGCCGAATTCACCGTGATTGCCGGGTTCCTGGAATCCACCAACCCCGGTTCCGGCGACTGTGCCGACCTGACCGGGTATCTCGAGCCCTATGCCACCGGCACCGAATGCCAGGAAATCGCCGTGCAGGCAATGCTCGGCCCGGGTACCCACTGGTTGTTCGTCGCCCCTAGCGTATACAGTGGTTATCCCTGCTCGACCGGTCCTTACGACTATGTCGCATCTCTCACCTGCGAGCCCGTCACCAGTGGCGCCTGCTGCAGCCCGATCGACAGCACCTGCACCGTGACCGACCTGGCCGGCTGCATCGCGCTGTATGGCTCGGCCGACTACTGGCTGCCTGGCGAGGTCTGCGATCCCAACCCCTGCCCGATGGAAGGCGACAACTGCATGCTCCCGTTCACCCTCACGCTCCCGGCCGATCTGCCCGTTAGTGATGCCGGAACCACGTGCGGCGCCGACAACGACTATGCGAACACCTGCCTGGGTTATTATGACGGCGGCGAAGACGTCATTTACGAGATCACCGTGACCACACCGACGGCGTTCCAGATCACCCTGGATCCCGGTACCTACACCTGGACGGGTATTTGTATCGATGACTCCTGCCCGCCCGACGACAGCTGCATAGCCCTCAGCACCCTTAGCAGCGCCGCCCCGCACAGCCTGCCCTGCATGACCTTCCCGGCCGGCACCTACTACGTGATGATCGACACCTGGCCGTCACCCACCTGCTTCGATTACACGCTGATCATCGATGTCTGCGAGCCCTGCACGGTCGAGTGTCCCATGGGTGCCTTGCTGGAAGGCGAGACCTGCGGCGATGCCACCAACGACGGCTGCAACATGGATCCCGGCACGGAAACCTTCATCCCCATCAACTGCGGCGAGGTTTACTGCGGCACGGCGTACGCCGATGGCGATACCCGTGACACCGACTGGTACGAAGTGGTCATCACCGAGCCCCAGTTGTTCACGTGGAACGTGGAAGCCGAATTCGCGGTTATCCTTGGACTGGCGGCCACATCACCCGCTGGCAGCGGCGACTGTGCCGACCTGACCGGTTCACTGGCTCCTTACACCACCGCGGCTGCCTGCACGCCAGCCTCTGTTCAGTACGCGGCGTTGCCCGGCACCTACTGGTTCTTCGTGGCTCCGAGCGTATTCAGCGGGTACTCCTGCAGTTGGGGTCCGTGGGACTATACAGCCGAACTGGTGTGCGACCCCATCACCGACGGCGCTTGCTGCGATCCCGCCACCGGCGCCTGCTCGGTCACCGATTACGCCACCTGCGTGG
>JAFGDC010000410.1 GCA_016932295.1 candidate division CSSED10-310 bacterium | reverse complement strand
TCGGGGAACTCCATGCGCTCCAGGATGACCTGTTTATTGGCATCGCAGAGCGTGTCGCCGGTGCGGACTTCCTTCAGGCCGGCCAGCGCGATGATATCGCCGGCATAGGCTTCCTTGAGGCGCTCCCGCTTGTTGGCATGCATCCTGAGCAGCCTGGTCACCCGATGACTGCCCCCGGTGCGGGGATTGAGCAGGGTGACATCTTCACCGCAGCGTCCCGAGTAGATTCTCAGGTAATATATTTTTCGGCGTTCGGGATCGTTCTGGATCTTAAACATGAGCGCACAGAACGGCTCTTCCGCGTTACAGGAACGAATTTCAGAAGCGCCGGTGTCGGGATTGAAGCCGTAAACGGGGGGAACATCAAGCGGTGAAGGAAGGTAGTCCACCACCGCATCGAACAAGGGCTGGACGCCCTTGTTGCGCAGCGCCGAGCCACACAGAACCGGAAAGATGGTCTGATCGAGCACCGCGCGCCGGACGAGCATCCTCAACTCGTCCTCGTTGAGTGCCTCGTTTTCCAGATATCGGATGAGCAGTTCATCATCCTTTTCCACCACCCGTTCCACCAATTGATCGCGATAGGCACGGGCGATTTCCTCCAGATCCGGTGGTATCTCCTGCTCCTCGTAGGTCGAACCGAACTGGTCGTTGGTCCACACAAGTGCACGCATGGTCACCAGGTCGATGACTCCGGTGAAGGCACCTTCTGCACCGATAGGTAACTGGACAGGGGTCGCCTTTGGGGACAGCTTCCGGCGCATGCTGTCAACGGCGGCGAAAAAATCCGCCCCCATCCGATCCATCTTGTTGACGAAACAGAGGCGTGGGATGTTGTACCGATCAGCCTGGAACCACACTGTCTCCGATTGCGGTTCCACCCCCCCCACGGCGCAGAATACACCAATGGCGCCATCTAGAATCCGGAGGCTTCGTTCCACTTCGGCAGTGAAATCAACATGCCCGGGAGTGTCGATCAGATTGATGACATGCTCGCCCCAAAAAGTGGTGGTGGCGGCCGAGGTGATCGTGATGCCCCGCTCCCGCTCCTGGTCCATCCAATCCATCACCGTGGAGCCGTCATCCACCTCGCCGATCTTGTACGATTTCCCGGAATAGTAGAGAAATCGTTCGGTTACAGTAGTTTTCCCGGCATCAATATGAGCCATTATGCCGATATTCCTGGTCTGGGTGGAAGCGGTGTTGATCGCATCGAGCTGCCTGGATGTTTTTGCCATGAAATGCCTGTCTTTCTCTCTCGTTCCCGTCGATCAGCCGTGCTGTATGTTCCGATATCGGCTTCATCCGAATACCATGATGGACAGGCAATCTTAAACAAGCGGGTTCATGCATGTCAATGGGACACAATCCCATCGGAACGGTGTGGCGCCGCGGGGGCGCTTGTGTCCCGAGGCTGCGGAGCTTGGTTCGGACGGATCAGAGGTAACGGTCGATGAAGCGATGGAGACGGGTGCTTACCTTCTTCTTCCCCTCCTTCAATATGAACTGGGCGATTGTTTCGTAATAGTGCTGGAGGAAAGGATGCGGACCCTGGGCGCTGCTGTGGGCGTTACGCAGTAATCCGAGCACCTTGACATAGCCCGGATCGTTGATGCCGTTCATGCTGACGCCCGAGATGTAGCGGGGATACCCGAGTCTCAGCTTGACATTGAAACGATCTTTGAACGTGTCTCTGATCCCACGGAGCGACAGGTAGTTTTCACCGATGAGCACGACTCCAGCGGCGGCGAATTCCAGCCTGCCCGAGTTGATGTTGAGCGCCGCGCCGATCTTTTCCACGAGTTCCTCGCACGCCAGCGAGGTAAGATAATTCATCCTGGTCATGGAGACGGAGTGCATGTTGTTTTCACCCGCGAGCGGTACGGGCAGCCTGAGATTTTCCGAGCGCGAGTTATCATCACTGAGGAAATACCCCTTGCGGTCTTCCACCGAGTTTTCCAGCGATCGATAATCACTGCCGATGTTGTGAGCGATGGTGCTGGTGATTTCCTGCGCGCCGCTCTTGATAATCGCCGTATCGAACAGCTTACCCCTGTGCAGGAACGTGCAGCAGGTGTTCAGCTCTCCCACATCAATCAGGACGACGCCGGCATCCATGTCGCGGGAGGAGAGCGCTCCGTACCACCCAGAGACAAAGGGCGATGCGAGGGCTTCAACCGGTTTGTTGAGTAACTTCACACAACCCAGCAACCCCTTGAGGAGCGCTCTTTCGGTCACGACCAAATGGGCATGAAGACCCAACCGGTCGGCGGGCATGCCGATGGGATCCTTGACTTTCTTATTGCCGTTGACCATGAAGGACTTGTGAATGGTATCGACCACCACATAGTTCGCCGGCACTTCGCGCTGGATCATGCCCTCCAAAATCCGTACATGTTCCCGGTTGATTTCCGCATCCGGCGGTGTGATGGTCATCTCCTGGTGGTAATCACCCTTGCCGAGGATCCAGCTTGGAACACCGAGAACGACGTGGTCAAACGGAATCGCCTGCTTCTTGCGGAAGGGTTCGGTGGCAAGCTGGATGGCGGATTCGATCCGGGTGATCGAAGGGATAAAATCACCTGACTCACCGTACGGCACCTTGTGATAGGCAAAGGGAAAAATGAAACCCTCCTTGCTGATGCGACACAAGGCCGCCACCACCCTGCCGTCCTCAATCGAGATGCCAAGCCAATTCCTGCCTCCCGGCAATGTCCATTCCAACTCTTTCCGGCGCTCTTCCCATCTCAGCCGGCGTTGAACAGAACCGAGCCATCGGGTGTATGCATCCGATTTCATCATCTGTCCTCCCCGTTCCCGAGCCGGCCGTCACCGCTCTTTTCCCACCGCTCTCTGGGCCAGATTTCAAACACCTTGAAACAGGAGACAAACACGACCTCTTTATCGAAGTTGACCTGGGCGCGAATCACATCGGGAATCGAAAATCGCCCCTGCCGATCAAACTTGAACGGCACCAGCTTTGAAGCTGCCTCCCGTGCCGCGGCAATCCTCTCCTCATCCATGAATTCATCATCACCGAACGCAGCCGCCATGCTCGCCACGATGTGCGGCGGCAACACCCTGATGCAGCCGTCGACAATCCGCATATACGCCCAGTTGCATCCGAGTTTCTGCAGGACCTTGCGGAGCGGGGCCGGAATCGTCGACCGCGCATTCTCGTCGATCTGATGCGTGTAACTTCCGGTGAAGTCCGTCCCAAACGATCCGCCTTCCATTTCCACTCCCGCCCTCACCACCATCAGACATGCTCCTCTGGATACCACCGGTCACTGGACGTGGAATCATGCATATCCATTCCAATCTGTGGAGTTACACACCATTCTTTACCAATATCCACATAAAGAGTCAAGAAAAACACAAAAAAAGTGCAGAAACGTGGAACAAGACAACTCTCAAGCCCCCACGAGCCGCTGCGGATCGGTCGATAAAATGATGTATTTGATTATTTTATAATGAGTTATCGTGACAATGGTGCAATCATTGAAGATACGGCAAGCCGCTGTCGGCGCTCGACACCGTTACTTGCCCGGTGCCTGCTATATGCGTAAAAACCTCGAGTGATGATCTTGAAGTTATGGTTTAACTACGTACCACCATCCAGATGCCATGTATACGTACAAGGGTGAATGAGCCGATTTGAGAGGTTCACAAAACCAGGAATGCAGCGCCGGGACGGTCTCTATCAGGAGTCCAGCCCCATGGTTTCGAGCCAGCGGCTGTCGGACCGCCAGCGTTCCCGTACCTTGACCCAGAGTTTCAGGACCAAAGGCTGGCCGAAGACGCGTTCCATCTCGCGCCGGGCGGCGATGCCGATTTCCTTCAGTTTAGCGCCACCCTTACCGATCAGGATACCCTTCTGAGAGTCCTTCTCCACGAACACCACAGCGTGAATTTCGAGGATCCTGCCGGATTCCGGTTCCTGGAACTGTTCAATATCGATCAGAGTGCAGTAGGGCACTTCCTTGTGCACTCGGTCCATGATCACTTCTCTGATCAGCTCACCGGCGAGAAATTTTTCACTCTTGTCAGTGACCTGATCATCCTCGAAGTAGCGTGGTCCCGGGGTGAGCAGGCCCTTAATGATCTCGAGCAGGCGGGGCACATTTTCGCCGGTCCTGGCGGAGATGGGGATCACTTCCCTGAACATATCCAGGCGGGCGAATTCCTGGAGAACGGGCAGCAAGGCGAGTCGTTCGTGCAGATCGATCTTGTTGATGACCAGAATTTTCGGCGCCGGCGCCTTGCGAAGTTCGGCGAGGAAATGGGACATTGGGGTGGTGCCGTAGAGTTCCAGGGTTGTCAGACCGCAGATGAGATCAGCACCGTGCAATGCTTCCATGGCGGTGCGCACCATCATCCTGTTCAGTTCGTCACGCGGCTTGTGAAACCCTGGGGCGTCGATGAAGACGATCTGCCCGTCGGGATCGGTTCGAATACCGGTTATCTGGTTCCTGGTGGTCTGTGGTTTCCGGGAGACGATCGCAATTTTCTGACCCACCAGGCGATTTAACAACGTCGATTTACCGACGTTGGTATAACCGGCGAGAGCGACAAAGCCACTGCGAAACTCCAGGGTTTCCGGTCCGTTCATGCTGTCTCACCGTCCATCACCGAGCCGCTCTCCTTGCGCTGAATTCTGACCTGGTAGATACGGCGTTCATCCGAGCTGATGACGGTAAAAATCAGGTCTTGAAAGTGCAGCACTTCACCCACGGCAGGAACCTTGCCCAACTCATGGAAGATAAAGCCACTGATGGTTTCATACTCATCCACCGGGAACTTGATCTTGAAGTGATCCTCCACGTCTTCGATGTCGATCTTGGCATCGACCACCACGCTGGCATCGCTTTCTATCACCAGTTCATCCGGTTCCTGATCGTATTCATCCTTGATTTCTCCGACGATTTCCTCCAGCAGGTCTTCCAGACTCACCAGTCCCTCGACTCCGCCATATTCGTCCACGACGATGGCCAGTTGGATCTTCTCATCCTGAAACTCCCGTAAGAGCCGGCTGACCAGCTTGGTTTCAGGAATGTAGTAGGGGGGTTTCATCAGGCTCTCGATGGTTGCTCCGGAATCACAGCCTGCATCGACTTTGAAACAGCGGATGAGATCCTTGACATGGACGATACCCACGATATCGTCAATGGTCTTGCCATACACCGGTATCCGTGAATGACCTGAACTCACGAACTTTTCATGCAGGTCTCCGAGCCCTTCATCGAGCTGCACCGAGACGATATCGGTTCGAGGAGTCATGACTTCCCGCACCAGCGTCTCGCTGAACTCCACCACGCTGTGCAGCAGTTCCCCCTCCGCCTCTTCGAACAGCCCTTCTTCCTGGCCCACATCGATCAATGTTTCAAGTTCTTCGGCGCCGCGACCGGTTCGTTCTCCGTTTTCACCCCGGCGGAGGGAGAGCGCGGCATTGAACGACCACTGGATGGGAGCGCTCAGCGGGTACAGCAGGTAATAGGGTAATTTCAGAAACGCGATCTCGGCACTGGTGAATGATTCCCTCTTGTGATGCAGAAGGAATCCCGGGGCGGCGAGATTGAACACGATGACGAAAAGGACCACGACCGCGAAAGACAGCAGCATGGCAAGGTTGCTGTCACCAAGCATCTGCTGCAAACGGCGGAAGGCCAACAGCAGAACCCCGGCGTTGAGCAGTGTCAAGGTCAAGTTGAGGCTGATATCGAGGATGTCAGGATTGAACGGGACTTGATCACCATCTTCCCCACCCTGCAGCATCAAGCGCATCTTGACTCTCGAGAGGGATCGGAAACACGTCTCGTAGTAGGAGAAGAAGATCGAGGCGAGGGAGATCCCCACACACAGCAGAATATCTGTCAACGTCCGCCGCCTTTCCCGGTCAGATCGGGGATTGCCAATTTCCCCATGAGAGTCGCGGAGCGTGCTTTCATCTGTGTTTCCTCCAGAGGTGTCGCATGATCGTACCCGAGCAGATGCAACACCGCATGGACCGAGGTTTCCGCCAGGTCGCGAGAGAACCGTTCGCAATCGTTTCCGGTTCTCTTCCACAAGGTTTCAATGGAGATGATAACATCTCCCAGTAGAATTTCTCTTCCCTGCTGCATATCCATATCGATGGCGGTCGCGATCGCCCCGATGTCGCCGCTGTATTGGGGGAACGATATGACATCGGTGGCGCCGGAACCGCCAAGGTATCGTCGATTGTACGCACGCATGGCTCGGTCGTTGACGAGCAGGAGGCTCAATTCGCCATTCCGTTGTCCGAGGCGCTCCAGAATGTCATGAAGCAAGGCTTCCAGCCGGTCGAGATGCACGGAATAGGTGCGCTGCCGGTTGTGGATCAGCACGGTCATGATTGCGCGGCTCCTTGATCGGTCGCCGGTCGGTCGCCGCGCGGGACGCGTAGCGGCCGGTTGCGCTCATCGAAACGCTCGTATGCCCTGATGATGCGTTGAACCAGGCTGTGCCGCACCACATCCCGTTCCGAAAAATAGACGAAAGAGATTTCCTTCATGCCGTTCAAGACATCCTCCGCCTGGACAAGGCCGCTGATCCGATGGGCCGGCAGGTCGATCTGCGTGATGTCACCGGTAATGACCGCCTTGGAGTTGTAGCCAAGACGGGTGAGAAACATCTTCATCTGCTCGGCGGTGGTATTCTGCGCTTCGTCCAGGATGATGAATGAATCGTTGAGCGTTCTTCCGCGCATGTATGCGATCGGAGCGATTTCGATGGAACCTCGTTCCACAAGGCGATTGGCCTTCTCCACGCTGAGCATGTCGTAGAGCGCATCATAGAGCGGGCGCAGGTACGGATTGACTTTCTGATACATATCACCGGGCAGGAATCCGAGACTCTCACCGGCTTCCACCGCCGGCCTCGCCAGCACGATCCTGCTGACCTGCCTGGCAAGCAACGCCGAGACCGCCATGGCCATAGCCAGGTACGTTTTGCCAGTGCCAGCTGGACCGATGCCCACAACCAGGTCGAAGGCCCGGATGGCATCGATGTAGGCTTTCTGGGTGGGACTCTTGGGTACGATCTGCTTCTTTCCCGAAGTGAGCAGCACGGTATCCGACAACACCTCCTGCATGCACTCCTCCGTGACCCCCTCGAAGCACCTGATCATCTGGTCTACATCCCGTTCCGTGATTTGTATGCCTTGTTGCGCGAGAATGCCCAGTTCTTTGAATATTCTGGCGGCGGTTTCAGCATTGTGACGAACGCCGACCACGTAGTAAGAGGCATCGCGGTCGACCACGGCAACATTGAGCAATCGCTCGACCAATCTCAGATTGGCATCGAATTGTCCAAACACCGCAGCGAGATGCGACCCTGGTTCCAACTGGAGTTTTATGCGTAACTTATCGTCTTCTTCTTCCATCTAACATGCTACTGGATAAACTGTACAATTCGTACCATCAGACCATTCGAGTGTCAAGATAAGCAGCCTCGGCAATGGATTCAATCCTTGTCCGGCAACCTGGATGCACGGCAACGTTCTCAGTTGACACTCACCTCGTCGCCCAGTTTGTATCCGGCGCGCAGGGCATCGAGATTAAGCCGCTCAGTGCCGCGGGGAACCCTGGAGAGAACGGCTTTTTCGATGGCCTCACGTGAAACGATTCCAGTGATGGCCACCACGGCGCCGAGGGCAACAATATTTGCAACCACCGACTTGCCGATTTCCTTCTTCGCCACTTCGACGATGGGCAGGTGGTAAAGCTTGAAAGTGCCTTGCGGAATTTGCCGGACAAAGTCGGCGTCGGCGATGAGTATGCCTTCATCCTTCAATTGCGGCGCGTATTTGTCGCAGGCTTCCTGGGTCAACGCCAGCAACAGGTCGACCATGGTGGCCTTGGGATAATCGATGTCGTAATCGCTGATGATGACCTCGGATCTGCTGGCGCCCCCGCGGGCTTCCGGTCCGTACGCCTGGGATTGCGTGGCATTTTTACCGTCATAAACCGCCGCCGCCTCTCCCAGAATGACGCCGGCGAGGATCATGCCCTGCCCGCCGGAGCCGCTCAACCTGATCTCGAAGCGATCGATCATTTCCTCTTCTCCCCTGTTCCGCACACCTTCATTCATCACGCCATCCCCTGTTCACCACGAGCCCGTTCGATCACCGCACGATACTGCTCGGTGTATTCTGGTTTGTCCACATCCCATAACACACCACGGGTGATTTTACCACGGATTTTCTCAGGCGGCAGTTTGGCGGCGGCGGCAATGGGCAGAGTGTTGTCGCGCAGCCACTTGAGCATCTCGACCGGCGTCCGTAGGCGATTCTTCCTCCCGAAGGACGTCGGACAAGGAGACAGGGATTCGATCACGGCGAACCCTTTCTTGCCCAATCCTTGCTGGATCAAATCACTGAGGTGCTTGGCATGATACACGGTACTACGCGCGACGAAGGCGGCGCCGGCAGCCTGGGCGAGACCACTGATGTCGAAGGGCTGATCGATGACCCCATAGGGCGCGGTGCTCGCATAGGAACCGATGGGTGCGGTCGGTGAGACCTGTCCACCGGTCATGCCGTAGATGAAGTTGTTCTCCACGATCAGGGTGATGTCGATGTTGCGACGGGCGGCATGAATGAAATGATTGCCCCCGATCGCCGTGCAATCGCCATCCCCGGAAATGACAATGACATGCAGGTCCGGCCTGGACAACTTGATGCCGGTGGCGAAGGTCAATGCCCGGCCATGCGTGGTATGCAGCGTGTTGAAATCGGCATAACCAGGTGTCCGGCTGGAACACCCGATCCCGGAAATGAGACAGATCTTGTCCTTGTCCAGATCCAGTGCGCCGATGGCCCGCAGGAGCGCTTTGAACACTATACCGTGCCCGCAGCCCGAACACCAGATGTGCGGAAACTTCTCCAGCCTCAGATAGCGCTCATAGTCAAACATGCTTCGTAACCTCCATGATCCGCTCATGGATCAAGCCCGGCGGGATCACCTCACCGTTCACTTTGAACACACCAATCACCGGAACATTCCCCGCGCACCGTTCGACCTCGCGAGCCACCTGCCCATAATTCATCTCCGGCACGATGAACGCCCTGACCTGCTCCGCGCGCCGCCTGAGCAGCTCGTCCATGAAGGGCCAGATGGTAATGGGCCTGATCAGACCGATCCGGTGCCCTTCCTTGCGAGCCATCGCCACCGCTCGACGGGCGGAACGGGCCGTGGAGCCGTATGCAACCACCGCGATCTCCGCATCGTCCATCTCCATTTCTTCCACCCTGATCATCTCCGCTTTGTATCGTTCGATCTTGCGACGCAGGCGTAGCTGCATGGCCTCGATTTTCTCGTTGTCGTTGGTGGGGAATCCCGTTTCGTCATAACACAGGCCCGTGATGTGGAATCGATACCCCTCGCCGTAACTTGCCATGGGCGGGATGTCGCTCTCCTCGAACGCAAACGGCAGATACTCCTCCGGCGGCACCTGGGGCTTCTTGCGGTTGACGATGGAGAGTTCGGATGGCGGCGGCATGACGATTTTTTCCCGCATGTGGGCATTGACTTCGTCAAGCAACAGGATGACCGGATTGCGATATTGTTCTGCAAGGTTGAACGCCCGCACTGTTTCGAAAAAGATCTCCTGCACCGAAGATGGGCAGAGCGCGATGATCGGATGATCGCCATGGGTACCCCAACGGGCTTGCTGGACATCACCCTGGCTGGCCATAGTCGGCATGCCAGTGCTCGGCCCGCCCCGCATCACATCGACGATGACGCACGGTATCTGGGCGATGGCTGCCAGACCGATGTTCTCCTGCTTGAGTGAAAAGCCCGGACCGGAAGTGGCGGTCAACGCCTTCATGCCGGTCAAGGAAGCGCCTATCACCGCCCCCATTGCCGAGATCTCGTCCTCCATCTGGATGAAAACTCCCTCCAGCCGCGGCAGATGGATGGAAAGATGTTCGGCTATTTCGGATGACGGAGTGATCGGGTATCCGGCGAAAAAACGGCAACCGGCCGCCAGCGCGCCTTCCGCGCACGCAATGTTACCCTGCAGGAATTGTTCACGCCCAGTGGCTGGATCGCTCATGCGCATTCCTCCCCGCCGGCGATTTCAACGCTGATGGCAAAATCAGGACAGAGCAGCTCACATTGCATGCAGGCGATGCAAGCATCCGGTTGGCGCACCACCGCCTTGGCACGCTCCATGGCCAGTACATTCTTGGGGCAGAATTCGACACAAATTTCACACCCCTTGCACCACTCCGTCTTGATGGTGATGATTCCACGCTTTCGTTTCGACTGTGTTGTTTCTTCCATGTTACCCTGATCCCATCCTGGATCGATAAAGTTACGCGTGCAGCGCCTCGACGACCAGATCGCCGACCTTCGCCGGGTTCTCGGCCACCATGATGCCCGCGGCCCGCAACGCTTCAATCTTGTCCGCGGCGGTTCCCTTGCCACCGGAAATGATGGCACCGGCGTGACCCATGCGCCGGCCCGGCGGCGCCGTCCGTCCGGCGATGAAACTCACCACAGGCACCCGGATGTGAGACTTGATATACGCGGCGGCCCGTTCTTCAGCATCACCGCCGATCTCGCCAATCATCACAATTGCACTGGTCTCGGGATCATCCCTGAACATCGCCAGTATGGAGATGAAATCCGAGCCGATAACCGGATCTCCTCCGATACCAATGCAGGTGCTCTGCCCCAGGCCCGCTCGCGTCAACTGGTCGACGATCTCATAGGTCAGCGTGCCGCTGCGGGAAATCACCCCCACGGTACCGGGCGAATGGATGAACCCGGGCATGATACCCACCTTACACTTGCCGGGCGAAATGACTCCCGGACAATTAGGACCGATCAAACAAGCACCCCGCTCCCGCACGAACCGCGAGACCGTCGCCATCTGCAATGCCGGTATGCCCTCCGTTATGCACACGATTACCTTGATGCCCGCGTCCGCAGCCTCCATCACCGCATCCGCCGCAAAGGCACAGGGTACGAAAATGACCGACGTGTCGACACCCTCACGCCTGACCGCGGCGGCGACCGTGTCAAACACCGGGATGCCCTCGCAATCCTGTCCACCCTTGCCCGGCGTCACGCCTGCAACTACGTTCGTACCATACTCCTTCATCAGGCGGGTATGGAACAGGCCTTCTCCGCCGGTGATTCCCTGGACTACCAACCTCGTCCGTTCATTGATGAGAATGCTCATACCTTGACTCCCTCATCCCACACGACGGCCAGTTGCGGTAACCACTTTTCGAGCCGCCTCGTCCATGTGTTCGGCAACCTGGAACTGCAAGCCCGATTCCTCCAGAATGACCCTGCCTTCGGCGCTGTTCGTGCCTTTCAACCGCACCACCATGGGGACAGATATGTCCAACTTACGCGCCGCCGCGACGATCCCGTTGGCTACCCTGTCACACCTGACAATACCGCCGAAAATATTTATCAATACCGCCTTGACGCTACCATCCGCCAACAGGATCTTGAACGCCTCGGTCACCCGCTCTTCGCTGGCGCCACCGCCGACATCGAGGAAATTGGCCGGTTCACCATCGTACAGCTTGATGATGTCCATCGTCGCCATCGCCAACCCCGCGCCGTTCACCATGCAACCGATGGTGCCATCCAGCTTGATGTAGTTGAGATCGAATTGCGAAGCGCGTACCTCAAGGGGTTCCTCCTCATCAAAGTCCCGCAGCGTCGCCAGTTCCGGATGGATACCCAGAGCGCTGTCATCGAAGTTGATCTTGGCATCCAAGGCAACCACGTGGCCATCCGCCGTCAACACCAGGGGGTTTATCTCCGCCAGTGAACAATCCATGGCTACGAACAACCTGTACAGATTGACCAACAGCTTGGCCGCACGCAATGCCGAAGTACCCTCGAGACCCAGCCTGAACGCCACCCCGCGAGCCTTGTACATCGGAAATCCCGCCACGGGATCGGCATGTTCGCTGATGATCAGTTCGGGCTGGCGCGCGCTCACCACCTCGATCTCCATCCCGCCGGCAGCGCTCGCAATGAGTACCGGCAACGCCTTCTTGCGATCGAGTATGAATGCCGCATAAAATTCTTTGGCGATCGGCACGGCCCGTTCCACCAGTATCTTCCGCACCACTCGCCCCTGCGGACCGGTCTGCGGCGTCACCAGCGTCATCCCCAGGATCGCCCTGGCCGCCTGCCGGACCTCCTCCACATCAGCCGCCAGTTTCACGCCGCCGCCCTTGCCGCGCCCACCGGCATGAATCTGAGCCTTGACAACAAATGAGCCCGGTCCCAGTTCACCAGCGATTGCCACACTACGTTCCACCGTATCAGCAACTGCCCCGGCCGGCACCGGAACGCCATGTGCCCGCATCAGATCCTTGGCCTGGAACTCATGGATCTTCACCGACTCCTCCTTTCGAGCCTGCACTCACTGCAAGTATGCGCTTCAAGCATTGGCACTGCCTCGTTGCAAGGTGTTTTCCTGCTTGTAAGGGCACGTTTATAGTCCTTTTCCCATTACGTGTCAACCAATTGGAAGGCGGTTTTCCAGCGCTGTGATTCCACCCACGCAGCTCTCAGCCCCCCCGTCGAGCACTCTCCGGAGCGAGCAGGGGAAACAGGTCCGGCAGCCGTCATCGAAATGCGCCCCTCAGAGAAACAAGGCCGCCGCGCTGGATGACGGCCCCACGACAACGGCAGCCCTTTCGCGATGAAGGCAATTCCATGAACGCACCACGGCACAGACGGCTAAAAATGCATCTCGCTCAGGTGTGTCGGCACCACCACCGGCCCCCGGAATTGGGCGGCGGCCTCCAACATGAAATCTTCCAACCCGCCGGAATCCGGGCTGTAACAATGCACCAGACACAATCGGGCGACACCGGCCCTGCGAGCCACCTCTCCCGCCTCGCGGGCCGTGCTGTGAAATGTCTCCAAGGCATGGCGATAATCCCTTTGAAGAAAACTCGCTTCGTGGATGAGCAGGAGTGCCCCGGTTGCCGCATTGATGACCGTTTCGCAAGGCCTGGTGTCGGAGCTGTACACCACGCGGCGGCCGTCGTCCGTACACAGAATGCAACCCATGGCGGGCACGCCATGGGCTGTGGGCATGACTGAACACCGCAATCCCCTCCGATTGAAAAGTTCACCCCCGGCAGATGGATCCACCGCCGCAAGATGTACCGGGACAGAATACTTTGCATCAAATCCGAACACACGCAGGTAGGCTTCCAGCTTCGACTCATCCGCCTGGTGGCACCAGACCGTCACTCCCTCGCCCCTGTCCTTCAGCCGCAGGTTGTGGATAAATGAGGCAAGTCCGTAGAAATGGTCAGGATGCGTATGGGTGATCACCACGTCCCGGCAGGACTCCCAGGCGAAACCCGCAGCCTCGGCGCGATGCACGGGCGCCCCCCCGCAATCGATCATGATACTGGCGCCAGCATGCTCCACACCCAGAAACGTGTTGTCCCTGTCCGCATAGGAAGAAGCTCCAGCGGTTCCCAGAAATACAATACGACTCATGTCATCCTCCTTCGCCCTGGACATTAGAAGATGCCATCCTGCCAGTCAATCCACCAACGGGATCAGCACCACCGGCGAAACCGGTCACACCCGTTGTCCACAATTCACTGCGTCGCCGCGATGAATTGTCCACTTTTTACGACACAATTGCGAAAAGCACCTACCAACGCCTTCAGACAAGTCACATTTTACCTTTCTTTACAATATGTTAAATAACTGGTCTCGATTGGCATGGTAGTTGCATTGAAGCAGGTTGTCACGACGAAAGCAGATGACGCTCTCGCAGAAGGAGGACAAGCGATGAAATGGATGATCAGTATCACGGTGATGGCGGTTGTGATGACCGGAACGGTCCTGGCTGACGGATTCTATTTCGGATTCGATTCCGGGCCCATGAGCTTCAGGTATGGGTACAACTACTGGTATGGTTCCGACTGGTACAACTCTCCAGACAGCAGCCTCGACTTCGAAATGGTCCTGGATGGATTTGGTTCGTGGTTGTACCTGCCCGCCTACGGCAGGGTCTGGATTCCGTATGTCGAGATCGGCTGGAGACCCTATCTGAACGGTCATTGGGTATGGACCAGTTACGGCTGGACCTGGATCGCGTACGAGCCATGGGGATATGTCCCTCATCACTTCGGACGCTGGGCGTTCGATCCCGGTTATGGCTGGTTCTGGGTTCCCGGCTACGAGTGGGGACCGGCCTGGGTCAACTGGCGGTACTCCGGCAGTTATTGCGGTTGGGCGCCGTTGCCTCCTCCTCACCACCGGTACCACTATCGTAATGATCACTACCGCGGCAACTACCAGCACTACCACTGGGAAGGCCAGCGCCGGCCCGGCAACGTAGCCTGGCCCTACGAGGTGATGGAGGAGGAAGGCTGGACATTCGTAGGCAATGACAGATTCAACAGCGAGGATATCGCCCGGGTCGCCATGCAGAAGGATTCTGCCTACCAGGCGTTCAATTTCAGCCAGGACCGGACGGTCAACAAGGCTCCCAGCCGGCAGGAGATCGAAAGCTGGAGTCATGCCAAGGTGCCCGAGGTCTCAGTGAGTGTCACCAAGACCTCCATCGCGGGGAAATCGGTCAACATCGTGCGACCCAAGAACCAACTCAACACCATCAACCGGCACGCAGACGAGGTTACCAACAAGTTCATTAAACCGGCGATGAATAAAGCCCAAAAGGGCGGCGTCAGGCGCAACCAGGGGAATGCAACCGACAAGGGCGGGCAGGACGTGGGAAAACCTGAATTCAAGAGCCCCGGTTACATCAAGCCAGGCGCCGGTGAAAACTATCGGGAGCAACCATCCTACAACAAGCCATACGCACCGAGGGACAACAGTTCCCAGAAGAACGACCGGGACAAAAAGCAGTGGAATCCCAATGCTCGTCCCGCCCCCATGAACCAGGGCAAAACCCCGCCGAAGATCCAGGCTCCGGATCGCAGTACCCAGGACAAACCGAACGCCCTCACGCCGAAAAAGCAGAACGACGGCAAGGATGCTCCCAATAAACTCAACAAGGACAACAAAAAGAACAATACGAAAAACAGCAATGCCAGCAAGGACAACAAGAGCGACGGCAACAAGAAGCTGGAATTTCCTATCTAGAGTTGTGCGTTGTCAACCCGCGGCCCCAGCCGCGGGTTTTTTATTCTCCATCGTCTCTGACCGCAACAGGTACGCTATCTGATTCGCCTGCGCCATGGCGCGGGAGGATTGCTCCCTGGTCAATTCCGCCAGGAGATAGAGACTCAGCTCGCGATAGAGGGGCCATAGTTCCGGGCGGCGCGCCAGCAGCGCCGAGCGGTGCGCCTCCAGCGTCCCGATATCGGCGCGCAGCAGAGGACCCGTCAGTGCATCCATGGGACGCCCCGCGGCGAGGATGTTGTCGAAGGTTTGCCGCACCAACGGAAGCCACGAGGGGGGATCGCTCCCGCCGATCGGCAGCAGGTCGTTCATGATGCTGGCGGCCGCCTGCAGGAGACTGATCAGGAGATTGGACAGCATGACCGCGGCGGCGTGATAGAGGGGTTTGTCACCGGGCTCAAGAAAAAACGGGCGGCCGCCCAGCACGCGCGCCAGGTCCGCGGCCCAGTCCCGGTGCTCCCCGGCGGTTTCGATGATTACAGGAACACCTGCAAATAGTTCCGAAGAGATCCTGTCCAGCCGGACGCTGGTTAGAGGATGCAATCCCGCCAACCGGCCGGCCGTCGCCTCCAGCGGCCGCAGGACAGACAGATCCTTCAAACCGCTGCAATGAATCACCGCATCCGCCGCGATACCCGCGGCCGCCAGGCTCGCGGCGCAAGGGGCTATGGCATCGTCCTGAACACATAACCAGATCACTCCCCCGGACGGAATCGAGGCGAAGCCGCTCAGCAGGCGATCCCTGCTGTCCAGCCGGTTCGCCAGGACAGCGGCCTTGTCGGGATCCAGATCGAGGATACCAATGCATTCCCAGCCCCGATTCAAGAGAACCGTGCCGATCGCTGTTCCCATGTTACCCGCACCGATGACGATGAATTGCATTGGATTCCTCCCGGAGCCGGCACGGCACCAGTCCATCAGGACGCCGCCCCGATGCCTGGCGGCGCAGAAAGGCTGTTCAAGAAGAAGGGCAGCTCGAGATACAGGAGTGTCAATCCAGCCAGAAAGAGGAGTAAACCGACGGCGCCGAACAGGAATCGCCGCCGCCGGACGGCGCGTTGATCTTCATCCGCGACTTGCTTTCCTTCCGCTGCCGCCATCATACCGAAGCCGCCGCATATGAGGCAGATGCAGGCGAACAGGAGCTGGAACAGGATGTTGAATGCACCGGTCTGCATCATGCTCTCCAGGTTGAAAAGGCGGGACGACGGGGAGCGCGTCCCCATCTGCTCTTCCCGAGATGTGAAATGGCGCGGACCACGAGTGTCGTGACGCGGGAGAGAAATGGCGGAGTGCGGCACGGTGAAACGGCGTCATGCCTTACCGGCCGCAAGGCACAGATGGGGATGCAGCCTGGCGTGATCGGTGCCGTCCGATGGAATCCCGCTTTCATGTCACCAGCCCAGCGCTGCCCAAAACAGCAGCCAGTTCGGCCAAGGTCAACGCGCCGGAACGGAGCAGGATGGAGCGGGATGTGGACAGGTCTAGAACGGTTGAGACCACCTGTAAGCAAGATGCGCCCCCATCGAGGACGAGATCCGGCGGCATGCGGAGTCCGGCCGCCGCCTCGTCGGCCCGTATCGCGGCGGCCGCGCCAGTTGGATTGGCGCTGGTCACGGCCAGTGGTTGCCCAAGCCGGCGCAACAGGTACAGCAGGGACTCTTCCCGGGGACAACGCACGCCCACCGTTTCCCCACCGCTCGTGATCACCTGCGGCACCAGTGCGGAACGGCGGCCCACCAGGGTCAGGGGACCCGGCCAGAACAGGCGGGTGAGTCTCTCCCAGCGCCAGTCCCAGTTCACAATCAACGACCGCCCTGTCTCCTCGCCTGCCACCTGGAGCACCAGTGGTTTGGCCGTTTCACGCCCTTTCATGTGATAGATCCGGCCCACTGCTTCAGGCTCCGCCATCAACGCCGCCAAGCCATATACCGTGTCCGTGGGAACGATGATGACCCCGCCACGCTCGAGGATCCGCGCCGCGCTTTCGAGCGCGGTAATGTTGAGGGAACCGTCCGGAAGATACGAGCTTACTGTTCCGGTCATTATCCACCCCTCCCGCCCCGACTCATGCGACCTTACCATGCCCCCCGGCCGCCTGTATAGCGGGGCGACTGCAATCCGGCGGGGTGAGGTGTATGGGACCGCCGGTACGGTAACCGTTGACACGGAAACAGAGGATTGGTATGTCAAGGCGGGGAATCGGAGTGATGCGGCAATGGAACTCACACATATTCGACAACGCATGAGAGAGCTGGCCATGGATGGCTGGCTGCTCTATGACTTCCTGGGGCGGAACCCGATCCCCGCCCGAATTCTGGAACTTCCCGCCGGCATGGTGAGCCGGCGATGGTTCTACTGGATTCCGGTCACAGGTGCGCCCTGTCTTATTGTCCATGAAATAGACCGCTCCCACCTGGTGCCCCCCGCCGGCAGCCGGATGCTGCCATATACCAATCGGCATGAGCTTGCCGGCCGCTTGCGCGAGGTGCTCGCGCCGGGCTCGCGCATCGCCATGGAATACAGCCCGATGGGCGCCCTGCCCACGACCTCGCTGGTCGATGCAGGGACAATCGATTCGATCAGGGCGCTCCAGGTGGAGATCATCGGGTCCGAAGAACTGGTCATGGACCTCACCTGCCGCTGGGACAACGCCCAAAAGGCGGCTCATGCCGCCGCTGCCATGGGCATCCACGAAGCAGTCCAGGCGGCCTTCACCCACATTCGGACCACCCGTTCCATCCGTGCCGTCACCGAGTTCGAGGTGCAACAGGTGATGACGACTCACATGGCAGCCGCCGGTCTGATCTGGGATCATCCCCCCATCGTTGCGTTCGGTCCCCATACGGGCGATCCCCATTATGCACCTGCCCTGAACCGGCCATACATCCTGCAGGAACCCATGCCGGTTTTGATCGATGTATGGGCGCGCCGGCCGGAACCGACCGGCGTGTACGCCGACATCACCTGGATGGCCCACGCTGGCACGATGCCGGATGACCGCTTCATGGAGCTATTCGAAATCGTGCTGGCAGCCCGTGACCGCGGTATGGAATTCCTCGCCGAGAGGTCCAAGGCAGGGCTCGCGACACGGGGATGGGAAGTGGACCAGGCGGTTCGGGACCATATTGACAGCCGCGGCTATGGCAGAGCCTTTATCCATCGCACCGGCCATCACCTGGGCACGGAAGCCGCCCATGGTCCCGGTGCCAACCTGGATAATTTTGAAACCATGGATACCAGAACACTCATCCCCGGCCTGGCCTTCACTATCGAACCTGGTATCTACCTGCCTGAATTCGGTGTACGAAGTGAGATCAACGTACTGCTCGATGATGATGGTCCACGGATCATCACCGCAGTGCAGAAAGAACTGATTTTCCTGTAAAGGAGCATTGGCTTGAGAGTATGAATACGATAATCAAAATCGGCGATATCGTGCGCGAAATCGAAGAAGCCTGCGCACAGATTCACGAACTCACCGACCAGATTCCGGACGTCGGCATCATCCTGGGCTCCGGATTGGGCGCGTTCGCCGACCAAGTGACTGACCCGGTGGAGATATCCTACGTGGATCTCGCCGGCTTCATGCCGCCATCAATCCCGGGACATCGTGGGCGAATGGTCATCGGCAGTCTTGGAGACAAACGCGTTGCCATCTTGCAGGGACGCTGCCACTACTATGAAGGCTACACCATGCCCCGCCTTACGCTTCCGACCCGCGTGCTCATCACACTCGGTATCAAGACACTGATTCTCACCAACGCAGCCGGCGCGGTGAATCCGAACTTCACCCCGGGCAACCTGATGCTCATCACCGACCATATCAACCTGATGGGCATCAGTCCCCTGCGGGGCGGTCACAATCCCACCTGGGGCCCCCGTTTCCCCGACCTGAGCAATGTCTATCCGGCTTCCCTCCAGGAGACGGCCATGCAGCAAGCCCGTGAGCTGGGTATCGATCTCAAGAAGGGAGTCTACGCCGCCATGTCCGGACCATCCTATGAGACTCCCGCGGAAATCCGTATGCTGGCGGCCATCGGCATCGATGCCGTCGGCATGTCCACCGTGCCGGAAGCAATCACCGCCACCCAGATGTCCTGCCCCGTGGTTGGACTCTCCTGTATCACCAATCTGGCCGCAGGACTCTCGACCACCCCCCTCACCCACTTCGAAGTCAAACAGACCGCCGATCGCTCCGCCGCCGCCTTCACCACCCTTCTGCGCGGATTGATCAAGGCTCTGCCGGCCACCTGATCACGATTCCGTGGCATCCGCGTTCCCCTTACGGAGCCCCTGATCGATCGCATTACATCTCTACCCGCCACCCCCACCATCCCGTGACTGAGGTACCCTCTGGAGCGGTTTCGGAGCGGTTTCGGGAGTGGTTCCGGAACAAGATTCGCGACGCCGTTGTCAGGCGCCGCCACGTTCGTCGTGAGCATCCCGCACGACCGACCAGGTTTCTTGCACTCATTTTAGTTGAGTATAACACTATCAAATTTTATTGCTTTTTCATTGCCAATGTCGTATAGTGGCCGTGTGGATTTGATCCGGAGAGGAGGGTTGCACCTATGAGAATGGACAAGATGACGATCAAGGCACAGGAAGCCTTGCAGGCGGCACATGAAGCGGCCTCGGCACGGGGGCACCAGCAGGTGGAGCCGGAGCATGTCCTGACTGCGCTGTTGGATGACACACAGGGAGTGGTGGGACCGCTGCTCAGAAAAATGGGAGTTGAACCGACGGAACTCAGGGCCGCCTTGACCGAGCGGCTCGAACAGATGCCGCAGGTGCGTGGCGCCGGAGAATTGTACATGTCCCCCCGCTTGCGGTCACTGCTCGACACCGCCGTCAGGGAAGCCGGTTCCCTGAAGGATGAGTATGTCAGCGTGGAGCATTTGTTCATGGGCATGCTGCAGATGACCCGGGATCCCCTGGGCGAACTGCTTGCCCAGCGCGGTCTGTCGAGAGATCGGGTATTGCGGGCGTTGTTGGATATCCGTGGATCGCAGCGGGTGACGGATCCCAATCCCGAAGAGAAGTACCAGGCACTGGAGAGATACACCCGTGATTTCACCGAATTGGCGCAACAGGGAAAGCTGGATCCGGTGATCGGCAGGGATGAAGAGATCAGGCGCGTGATCCAGGTGTTATCTCGCAGGACCAAGAACAATCCTGTTCTGATTGGTGAGCCTGGCGTAGGAAAGACGGCGATCGTCGAGGGTATCGCCTACCGCATCATGAAGGGCGATGTCCCCGAGGGATTGAAGGAAAAGCGCCTGCTGGCACTCGATCTTGGCGCTCTCATCGCCGGCGCCAAATACCGAGGGGAATTCGAAGATCGTCTCAAGGCTGTCTTGAAGGAAATCGAGCGCGCCGAGGGCAGGATCGTGCTGTTCATCGACGAAATGCATACTCTGGTGGGTGCCGGCGCAGCCCAGGGCGCCGTGGATGCCTCCAACATGCTCAAACCGGCGTTGGCGCGCGGTGAGTTGCGCTGCATAGGCGCCACCACTCTCGATGAGTATCGTAAATACGTCGAGAAGGATGCCGCTTTGGAACGGCGCTTTCAACCGGTGGTGGTGGCGGAGCCGTCCGTGGAGGACACCATCGCAATCCTGCGCGGACTGAAGGAGCGCTATGAACTCCACCACAGTGTTCACATCAGGGATTCGGCGCTGGTGGCAGCGGCCGTGCTATCGAACCGATACATCAGTGATCGTTTCCTGCCTGATAAAGCGGTTGATCTCATCGACGAGGCGGCATCCCGGTTGCGAATCGAAATCGACAGCTCTCCCACCGAGATCGATGCCATCGATCGGCGCATCCTGCAGCTTCAGATCGAACGCCAGGCGTTACAGAAGGATAGCGATCCCGCCTGCCAAGAGCGATTGTCCGGGATCAACCAGGAGATCGCGCAGGCTCAGGAAGAGGTGGACGCGCTGAAAGGGCACTGGCGCAATGAAAAGGAAGCCATTGACAAAATCGCCGACGTGAAGGCAAGGATCGAAGCGGCCAGGCTGGATCAGGAAAGGGCCGAGCGCATGGGGGATCTCAATCGCGCCGCGGAACTCAAATACGGCGTTCAGGTCAAGCTCCATGAGGAGCTGGACCGGAATGACACCCTCCTCAGGGAGTTGCAGGAGGAAAAGCGAATCCTCAAACAAGATGTGGATGAAGATGATATCGCGGCGGTCGTGGCAAGCTGGACAGGAATCCCTGTTTCACGGATGTTGGAAAGCGAGGTTCAGAAACTGCTGAGGATGGAAGATCGCCTGCGCCGCCGGGTGGTGGGCCAGGACCACGCCATCCAGGTGGTGGCTGATGCCGTCCGGCGCAGCCGTTCCGGCCTCGCTGACCCGAACCGCCCTACTGCATCCTTCATCTT
>JAFGDC010000409.1 GCA_016932295.1 candidate division CSSED10-310 bacterium | reverse complement strand
GGAACCTGCAGCGCCGGGAGCGAATGGCCCGGCGGCAGGTCTGGCTGGAAGATGTGGCGGACTGGTTGGCGGCGGTGCACGAGAATCGGCCGGTGGAAACCGTGCCGGATGATACCGAGTCCGTTATAGAAATGCTCAAGGATGTGGTGCTGAACGGCCTGGAAGCGGCCAGCCTCAGGCGGGTGAAGGAACTGTTCAGATTGATGGGAGTCTCGTCGGCGGACCTGCCCATGCAGTTGCTGGTCGAACTAGGAGTGTGGCGGGAGTCGGAGAATCTCCATCTGCACCGCTCGGGCATCGAGGTGGAATGGCCGGAGGAGGTGCGGCGGGAGGCGGCCGCGCTGGTGGCGGCCAACGGAGTGATCGCGCCGGCCGTGCGCGCGGGGCGAAGGGATATAACCCACCTGCCCCTGATGACCATCGACAGTCCTAGCACCTTGGATATCGATGATGCATTGAGCGTTGAGACTGCCGGCGAGTTGATCAAGGTGGGAGTCCATATTTCCGACGTGGCCCAGTTCATACCATCGGGCAGCCTGCTGGATCAGGCGGCCATGGATCGCGGCACCTCCGTCTATATGCCGGATCTTAAAATACCAATGCTTCCCGCCGAACTCTCGGAAGGGCTTCTCAGCCTCGTGGAAGGCAGGGAACGATGCGCGATTAGCCTGCTCGCCACGCTGGACCAGGAAGGCGAACTGGTGGAGTTCGAGGTGGTGCCGACCGTGGTGCGGATCGCCCGCCGGCTTACCTATGACTGGGTTGACGAGCACCTGGCCGGCGATCCGGAACTGGTGTTGCTGCGGGACCTGGCCCTTGCCCGTCGCCGGCAGCGGGTGGCGGACGGCGCCGTTTTACAGCCCAAGCCGGAAGTGGAAATCTGGGTGGATGACCAGGAACAGATCAATGTGATGGTCCGCAAACTGGAGCAGCCGAGCCATGTCATGGTGGCGGAATGGATGATCTTCGCAAACTACCTGTTCGCCCGCTTCCTCTATGAGAACGAAGTGCCCGGCTTATACCGCCGGCAGCCGCCGCCCACGGAGCCAGTACCCGAGATGGGGGAATACGATCCAGTGGTACACTATTCCCTGAGAAAACTCATGAGCCGCGCCGAGGTGTCGACTGAACCGGGCCCGCATGCCGGCCTGGGAGTGCCTTGCTATTGCACCGCCACCTCACCCATTCGCCGGTACGCGGATCTTCTTATCCAACGCCAACTGCACGCCGCAATTCTACCGGCCTCGACTCCGCTGGAAGCGGCGGATCTCGCGCAGCTCATGGCGCGGATCGAGCCACTGATCAGCCAGGCCAATATGCTGGAGTCCACCCGCCATCGCTATTGGCTCCTCCGCCACCTGGAAACCCGCCTTGGGGAAACCTTTCCCGGAATCGTCCTGGAACGGTTCTCCTACAAAGTCAGGATCGCCATTCCCGACCTTATGCTGGAACAGGAAATCCCTCTGTCCGCAAGCCGTGAACTGCGCGCCGGCCAGGCAGTGAATGTCAGGGTCGAGCGGGTTTCAGCCGCGCACAACCACCTGTTCATCTCGGTTTCACCCCATTGATGCAGATGCCGATGGGTCCGACCCACCGCTGACAACCTGTACAAAACAAACGTACCCGGACTTGTGTCCGGGTACGTCGCGGGCAAGGTCAAGGTTACATGGTGTGGTGTGCAATCAGACGGGAGAAGGCCGCTTCGGCGACCTTCCGGTAAGGAAAGGCAAAAAAGACGGGCTTCTCTTTGGTGAGAATCAAAAAAGGTAGGACTTTTTCAGTGGTGAACAGCATCTAAGCTCCTTGCCTTGCCAAGATGTATTATCTGAATGCAAGTATTGTGCCATTATATCATCCTTGTGCAGTGTGTAAAATGTATAACAAAATGAATCGGTTACGATGCGTTAAAGAGCGTTTGGTCGCAACCGGTACAAGGTGAATGTGCACAGTGCAAAAAATGCATGCATATCTTGCACCCTTGTGCGAAATTGGTTCCGTGTGCTGGTGGGAAGAGGCGGCGCGGATTGGTGGGAAAGTGGTCGGAGCGGTGTGCGGGGGAGTTACTTGAAGGTGCCGGAGATGAATCGTTCCACTTCGGGAACGCCGCCCTGGAGAATGAGGTAGCCGTTGTGGGGTTCGCGTTCGGTGATATCGCCGGCGATGGGTGTGAGCAGGAGTGTGCGGACTTCATCCGGATCGTGGCTGTGGCCGAGTGCCCAGCAGAGTTTCATGTAGGCGGCTTCGGGCAGCAGGTTTTCGCCGGGGATGACGCCCAGTTTGAGCATATCGCGGCCTGTCTCGTAGACGTACATCTGGACGAATCCCCAGAGGGTTTGGACGGTCATGAAGATGGCGATGCCCTGGTCGTGGGCCCGCTTGAGGGCTGGGTAGAGGGGTTTGTTGACGTGTCCGAGTCCGGTTCCGGCGATGATGATTCCCTTGTAGCCGTTGTCGATGAGTGCCTCGATGATGTCAGGCTTCATGTTCGGGTAGTAATAGACGATGGAGACACGGTCATCGAAGGCCGTATCGAGGCGTAGGGTCCTGGTGGGATCGCGGCGGGTGAGCCGGGGGTTGAGATAGGTGAAGCCATCGAGCGTGACGGTGGCCAGGGGGATGTCGCCGATGGTCCTGAACGTGGAGCGATAGGAGGAGTGCATTTTCCGCACCCTGGTGCCCCGGTGGAGCAGGCCGTATCGGTCGGAGGTCGGGCCGAACATGCAGACCATGACTTCCGCCAGGTCGGCCTCGGCGGCGGTCTTGACGGCGTGCATGAGATTGAGGGCGGCGTCGGACGAGGGGCGGTCGGAGGAGCGCTGGGAGCCCACCATGACGATGGGGACCGGCGAGTCCTGCAGCATGTAGGACAGAATTGCGGCGGTATGATGCATGGTATCGGTGCCGTGGCCGATCACTATGCCTTCAGCGCCAGTCTCGATTTCCTGTGCTGCCGCCCGGGCCGTGCCGATCCATTGCTCCGGTCCCATGTTTTCAGAGAAGACGCCGAACAGCTTGATGGTTTTGAGGTTGCACAGATCCGCCAGTTCCGGCACGGCACCGTACAGTTCGCCGGGGGTGAAGGCCGGGATGACGGCGCCGGTGCGATAGTCCAGGCGGCTGGCGATGGTGCCGCCCGTGCCCAGCAAGGTGACATTGGGTTTGTTGGGATCCACCGGAAACGCGGATTCGGGGATCTTGTAGACCGCTTCCCGTACGCCGCGTTCCTCGGCCTCGCTGATGCGTTCGATTCCGATGCCCACGTTGTAGCCGTTGTGCAGTTTCAGGACAATGTGCCTGTCATCGTCCGTTTCGGACCGAGGCAGGATGATGCCGTCGAAGCCGCCATGCTCCGTGTGCAGCCGCACGTCCGACCAAACCCGCACACCCAGCTCCTTCAGCTTGTCCCGCGCTGGTCCGCGATACCCTTTGTAGATGTCCACGCCTTCCACAACCACCTCCTGAACCACCTCCCGGGTCCATTCGGCCCAGACCATAGTGCCGTCGTCCGTGACTGTCAACAGAAGCGCGTGTGAGTCTTTCGTTTCGACATAAGGATTCCGGCTCGGACTCTGTCTGCCGGTGGTAGTGCCGGGATCAGTTTGAAAGACACTGTGTCGCCCT
>JAFGDC010000408.1 GCA_016932295.1 candidate division CSSED10-310 bacterium | reverse complement strand
CAAAGGTTTCCGGTGGACCAGGGAACGTGCGGCGCTATTCCTCCCAACGGCGGAACCAGGCGCCATGTTGAGTCTCGAACTTGATCGTGAACCCCAGACCGGTGCCGCCGGCGATGGTGCGATCCTGGTGCAGGATTCAGAGGTGACGCGGTTTTCGCTGGAGGAAGCCGGCTGGCGGACAGTCACGGCCGAGTTGCCAGAAGTGAAGGAACCGCTGTACCGGGTGGAAATAGTGATGGATTCGACCTGGCGGCCCAGCGAGCTGTTCCCCGCCAATCCGGATCGACGGCAGTTGGGGGTCAAGGTGCATGAGGCGCGGGTGCTGAGGGAAATCAGGCACGAGACGTTCGGGAACGTGATCCAACTGCTCCAAGTCGACATCGCGGCCGGTGGTGGGAACCGAATCGATGCTTCATATCATTGGCGGGCGTTGCAGGCTGTGCCGGATGACTATTCCATCTTCGTTCATTTCGTGCACGATTCCCTGCTGTCCAGCTACCAGTCCGTGTTCAACAAGCTGCGGCGACGGGCCGGACTGCTGCGGGACCGGCTCTTCCAGCACGACCATCAACCCGCCGGCGGTAAACGTCCCACCTCGAATTGGAGGATGGGTGAAATCATCGGCGAGGAGTACAGTCTCCAGGTGCCGGAGGGACTCAGGACAGGCCGGTACGCTGTGTTCGTGGGTTTCTGGAATCCCTGCAAAGGAAGCCGCCTGCCGGTGACGGCCGGTGAACATTACCGCCATGCCGCGCCGGTCACCACAATCATGCTGACGCCATGAACACCGGGCGCTCCGTCGGTTTTGTCATTCAACGGTACGGCGACGGCGTGGACGGCGGCGCCGAACAGCATTGCCGCTGGGTGGCGGAACACCTGGCGGCGCACCGCCCCGTGGAGGTGATCACTACCTGCGCCCGTGATTACATCACCTGGCGCAATCACTTCCCCGCCGGCCACACGGAACTGAACGGCGTACGGGTGCGACGTTTCCCAACCACAGAGGAACGGGAGCTGACGACATTCAATCGCCTGACCGCCGCTATTCTGGCGGCACCCCGGCCGACAGAGGAAGCGCAGGTATCCTGGCTGAAGGCACAGGGTCCCTTGTGCCCGGAGTTGATCGAATATCTCGTGCTGCACGGTGATTCTTACGCTGCCATATTTTTATATACGTACCTTTATTATCCCACTGTCCTGGGATCAAATCAGGTACGGCGAGCCATCCTGGTACCTACCGCCCATGATGAGCCGGTCATCCGACTACCCTTGTTCCAGAGTGTCTTCCGTGCGCCCCGGGTACTGCTGTTCCTGACCGCCGCCGAGCGCGAGTTTGTGCGGTCACTGTTCAATGTCGGGGACACCCCCTCGCGTATCCTTGATATCGGGATCACCGTGCCGGAGGCGGACATGGCATCTTTCCGCGCCAGGTATGGGCTATCAGCGCCATTTATTCTCTATGCGGGGCGCATCGATGAAGGCAAAGGCTGTCTTGAACTCGTACGCAATTTCCTTGAATACAAGCGAGACGGAAGTGATGACCTGCAACTGGTGCTGATCGGCCGGCTGCATGCCGGGTTGCCGGATCATCCGGACATCAGGTATCTGGGTTACCTTGACGATTCTGATAAGGCGGCGGCGCTGCGCTGCGCTGAAATCATGGCAGCCCCGTCGCCGTTCGAAAGTCTCGGCATCGCCGCACTGGAAGCCCAGTCGGTGGGTGTCCCCATCCTGGTGAACGGCCGCTGCACGGTATTAGTGGGGCATTGCCGGGAGGGCAATGGGGGATTGTGGTACGACAATTGTGACGAGTTTATCGAAGTCTTGCGCGAACTGAGATCCAATCAAGGCCTGCGGGCCACGCTGGGGGCTAATGGCCGGGCGTATGCGGCAGGCCGGTATACCTGGAGCCGGGCGCTCGATATCCTGGAGTGGGCGATCGCCAAAGCGGCCGGGTGAGCCGGATGGTATCCGAACTCACGCCTGGCGCCCGCCATCCGCGAGTAAAAAAAAACGGACGGAGCCGAAGCTCCGTCCGTTTCGGTTGTGTGGATTACAAGAAGAAGTTGACGCCGGCACTCACTTTGATACCGCTGAACATGATGTCATAGCTGTCCTGCAGGTTACCTTTCAGGTAGCCGTACACATCGTCGGTCTGCGGATCGCGGAAGGGCTCGTCACGAGTGGGAAGGTATCCGTAGGTGGCGTTGGCATTGGACAGGTCATCCGGTTCCCAGGTGGCCATGGCGTATTCGTAGGATATTTCCAGGAAGGGGTGCCAGGTGTCATTCAGGTTGTGTTCGTAACCGGCGACGGCGTGGATGCCGAAACCCAGGCCGTCATCGGTGAGATCGTATTTTTCCCGCGTATTGATGCTGTAATCACCCCCGATGAGTTCCCATAGGGTGAAAACAAAATCATCCTTCAGTTCGTACTGATAGAGGCCGAGACCGCCACCGACATACATCAGGCTTTTCTTGTAGGGGATGAGGTAGTGGAAGGTTTCCTTCAGGGTGATCAGGGACAGGGTGGCTTCTTCCTCGTAATCGAAGGCGTAGGGGGCATTCTTCTTGAAGGGGACGAGGGTGTATTCGCTGATCCTGACCTCGGCCGACTGGTAGTATTCCAGGTCGGTAATCAGTTCGAAGGATTCGAACCGCGCGCCGAAGCGAACAGCGGGGATGGGATTGAAGTTGCTGAAGTCTTCGCTCTGAGCCGCGGTGACCAGGGTATCCCGTTCCGTCCATTCACTGCCAGACCACAGCGATTCCCTGATTTCCTTGTCGGTCACATACTCATCCCAGAAATCGCCGCCGCCGGTCAGTTGGTAGTGATTCCAACGAAGGCCAAGGGAGTAGTCAGCAGCCATGGCGGGCAGAGCGAACATTGCGATTGCTAACGCACATACGATAATTCGTGCCATGAGTTAATCCCTCCCTGCTCAGATTTCGTACTTGAAGGACAGAGTGTAAGAACGAGGACCGGCGTTGCCGGAGTTTTGCTCGAAGGACCAGGGGCGCTTGGTGCCCTTGTCCTCTGAGGCTCGGCTCAGCAGGTATTCGGAACTGAACACATTATCGATATCGAAGATCACGCTGAGTGTGCCGTACTTGCCGCCTTCGAAGGGGAAGTGCTTCTGGACGCTGAGATCCATGAAGCTGACCGAGGGCAGCCGGTAGGTGCCGGCGCCGTATTCTTCCACGTTGTAGTTGCCGGCGTAGGTGGGATCCAGCGTGCGGCGGGAGTAGGCGTAGCCGTTGCGGTAGAAGTAGGAAGTGCCGAGGGAGAAGGCGTACCAGTTCTCCGGGAAGAAATCGTAGGAAGCGTTGATTTTGAAGTAGTAATCGACGTCATAGGGCAGCTTGCCGTAGAGGTTCTTGGAGAGTTCCGGGGTATCGTAGTACACGGAGAAGTGGGTCACGGTGCCGGATCCGCTGTAACCGCCGGCGCCCACGGGCTGATCGCCGTACACCGTGCCCTTGGCATAGGAGTAGGTGTAGGACATCAGCAGGTTGAGGCGCTCGGTGGAAGCCTTCATGAAGAGTTCGGTGCCAAAGTAACGGCGGCGGGCATCGGGCGGGTTGCACAACCAGTAGTGATCCAGTTCGTAGCGATACGTATCGTTGTCACGATACCCATCCGGCACATCCCAGGCCAGGAACACGCGGCCGGTGGGCTCGTCGCTGGCGCGGTCATACTCGTACCACACACCGGCATCCTCGACTATGTCGTCGGTGGCGCGGTAGGTAATGGTGGTGCCCAGTGATACGTTCGGGCTGATCTCGCGCTCGTAACCGAACTGGATTTCGTCGGAATATTCGGGCTTCAGATCAGGATCGATGGTGGAGGTGTTCTCGGCGCCGCCGGTCTCCTCGTATTCGCGCCAGTCATCCCACTCGTAACGCCGGTCGTCGTAGTTACCGCGATCGGTATCGTCCGCCAATTTGCGGCGGTAGGTCGTGTACACCGGCTCAGTTTCCAGAAGCGCGCCGGGAATCTGCAGATCCAGCGGGTTGTAGTAGCGGCCAAGGTAGGCGAAGAGCTTGTGCTTGCCGGTTGCGCCCACATCCCAGGCTAAGCCAAGACGGGGAGCGATCATGAAGAAGTCGCCCGAGCTGTCGTCGGACTTCCGCGTGGCACTGGTGCCACTGAACGTCTCGGTGGTGACGTGACCGGTGTCATTCTCGAATGACATTGTCTCGGCGCGGATACCGAGGTTCAGGGTCAAGCCGTTGCCCGGTTCCCAGCCGTCCTGGGCGAACAGGGCGTAGTAAGCGCCGGTGTATTCCTGAGCGCCGCCGCCGGTCTGAGTGCGGTAGCTGTCGAAGTAGTAGTCGGAAGCCCAACCCTTCTCATCCTGGCCGTCCTGGTAATCATTGTAGGTGTACTGGATACCGCCGGGGACGCCGACTTCACGTTTCACCACCAAGTCCTGCCATTCCAGGCCGAACTTCCAGTCGTGGCTGCCCTTGATCCACTGATCCATGTAATGACTCAGGGCGATGCTGGCGCTGGTACGGTTGCGGTCGTTGTAGCGGTAGTCCTCGGGAGCGCCCCAGCGGATACCGTCTTCGTCGTCGTAGTAGCCGATCCGATCGAGACCCTCACCTGTCGGATAGTGGTCCAGATAACTGTTCAGGTACGCCACCTGTGTGGTCAGATACGTATTCTGAGAGAACAACCAGGTCCAGTCCAATCCGTAGAACGGACCGCCCTGTTCCCAGTCGCTGGTGGCGTCGGGATCGACACTGACATCGGCGTCGTAGCCGTAAATGGTCCGCACTTCGGCGTTGTACTTGGCAACAAACTTGTGCGCCGTAGAGGGCTGGAAGGTCAGCTTGGCATAGGGATACAGGCCGACATCCGAAGTATCGACGTTGCCGCTGGGGTCGCGGGGATCGTCGTACGGGCCCGAGATCACCCTCAGGCTGTCATCCACGTCCACGTAGCGCGCCGTCACGAAGAACCACAACATGTCTTTCTTGATGGGACCGCCGATGCTCAGCGTGGGCACCCACAGCTCGCGCTCGGCCGGTTCCACGGTGGCATAGAAGGGGTCGTCCTGCCACGTGTTGTTGGAGTATTCCATGCGGAAAATCAGGCTGAAGTCATTGCCGCCGGACTTGGTCACGGCGTTCACGATACCACCGGTAGCCCTGCCATACTCGGCCTGGAAACCACCCGTCTGCACCTCGACCTCTTCCAGGGCGTCGGGGTTGACGTTGGAGGAGAACGTGCCGGTCAGGGTATCGCTGGTGTCCACACCGTCCAACAGGTACACGTTGTCGCTCTTGGTACCGCCATGGATCTGCGGGTTGCCGCCGCCGACCGTGCCGCCCACCATCGTGATGGCATCCTGGTAATCAGCGTTGCCAGGGAGCTTCTCGGTGAAATCGCGATCGATGTTGACCGTCTGCGTGGTGCTCGTGGTGTCGATCACCGCCGCCTCGGCAGTCACGACCACGGTCTCCTCGATTGCCGCCACTTCCATCTTCAGGTTGATGCGGGTGTTGGTGTTGACCTTCACCTTCACACCTGTCCGTTCGATGGTCTTCAGACCCATCATCTCAGCTCGGATGACGTAATCGCCCGGCGGCATTTCGGGGAAACGGTAGATTCCGCTCTCGTTGGTGAAATCCTGCCTGTCACCCTGCAGGGCCTCGCCGCTGACAGTCATCTCAACACCCGGCAGAGCGTTGCCGGCGTTGTCAGTGACCTTGCCCGTGATCACGCCGGTGAGCGCGGCGTGAGTGGTGGAGGCTGCCACTCCGATGAGAATCAGAGCAGCCGTTAATAAAAGAAACCGGTCCTTCATAGAAACCCTCCTCTAAAGGATGGACCCTGGAATACGGCATCCTCGACCCCGGCCGGCCATTTCGAGGCTGGCACCACCGAGGCCTCGTACCGCACCCCACATCTGAGTTAGAACACGTACACTCGTCATTGCCATAAGCACAGATAGTCACTTAATCGATAGAATGCCTTGATTCGATCATCTCTGTCAATGTCTAATCCTACAACCGATTCCCCGAGAACGCAAGGCTTGACCGCCAGCCGATCCCAGGCACTCGACACACCACTGCCACCGCCGAGTCGCGCTCTCCAGGTTGTTCTGGCTGAACCCCACTGATGCGCTGCCAAAATCACCTCTCGGGGAAATCCTGCCGGTCCGATTTATCCCTGACGCAACCAAGCGTCCCGAACCAGGCTTCCCGTGTTCAAGCCTGTCAATAGTGAATGATTGTATCCAACCAGGCTCATTTTGCAAGGTAAAATACTCCCGACCCCGATATCACGAAAAAACAGACGGTTCCACTGTGTTTCCCACGCCGGCAACCCGCACAAAATGCGTAATGCCCGCACCGGCGGTGATCACGACATCGTCAATCGCTCCACCGCCGGACATTCGGTCAGAGGTGGACCCAGGTGATTCCGAGAGAGTTCCGGCGCTGAGCGCGGGAGCTGCCTTCTGAATCAATGGCCCACAAAGCCTCATGATGCTCACGTGATACGGACCTGGATCTTAAAAATCAAGCAGCCGCGCCTGGGTCACCGGCAAGCGACGGGAACCGGCTCTTGACAGTGCATGGCCAGCTTGACATTCCACGCGGCGGTTCGGGAATATGGTGCAGGCCGGGTCATACCGCCGGCCTTCTTCCGAGTCGGTGTACAATCGCGAATGCAACCACGCCCCCCCCTGTGAGGAGGCCCCCCTGTGAGGAGGAATCTTGAAATCGCGCCATTGGTTTACGATTTTGGCTGGATTATTTCTGGCGACGGGCGCACACGCCGCCACCCATTATGAGACCGCGGAAACCTGTCTCGGCATCGGTGGTCATGTCGCCGATCTGTCCGGGCACCAGGCCGACCGGCTGCACCTGGTGTTCACCTCCATGCAGGACGGCAGCGTCCACCACGTACCCTGGCAAAGCGACGGCTGGGGCGAACATTCCGTGCTGCCGAACAGTAATGACTGGGGGTGGCAGTTCGGCCGTCCGCGCGGCGCCACAACTCCCGCCGGCACCGCCCACGTGGTCTGGGGAACCAGCGGCAACACGAGGATTTACCACAGCATTTTCAACGGCTGGTCCTGGGGTCAGAAACAGACGGTCTACGCGGCGTCCTCATCTCCCGGCTGTTCGAAACCGGTCATCGCCTGTGATGACCAGGGTGTCGTGCATCTTGCCATGGAACGGCACTACCCAGGCTACATGGGTGTCGAATATCGTTATTACATGAACGGCAGATGGAGCACCGGCCGCCGGCTCAGTGGTTCCGACACGGATTACGGCAGCCCGGACATCGCCGTCGGACCGGACGGCGTGGTGCATGTCGTCTGGCTCGGACCGGCCGGCGGCGGTATCAAAATTTACTATCGCGCGGGTTGCTTCTCCACCTGGGACGAGACGGAAATCATTTACAACCAGGACGGCGCCGGGGGACCAGCCGTCGCGGTGGACAGCCTCGGCCGGCCGCATGTGTGCTGGACCAGGTATGCCAGAAGCGGGAGCTGGTTCGTGGGCGGTGTGTTCTACGCCATGCGTGACGGCGACGGCTGGACCAATGGTGGCACGGGCCTGCATGTCAACAGCCAGGACCACATGGATGAAACTTACGGTGCTATCGGTTCTCACCTGGCGGTCAATACTCGCGACCAGGTGGCCATCACCTGGCCCCAGGACGGCTGGACCCATTATCGGTTGCGGGATGCATCCGGCTGGCTGGACACGGAACGACCCATAGTCTCCCAGGGCGAAGTACATGAATTGCCGGATATTGAAGCGGAGTGCTCTGACTTTCACCTGGTCTGGCTCGACCACCGCGGATCGTTCTATCACAAGGCGCTTGTCAGCGCCGGTTCACCACCGGTGATGATCGCCGGCGGCTACGGCAATCAGCCGCTGACACCCGACGGCGGTATGGCGATCGTCCAGGTCGCCGTGATGGACGGCGACGGACCGGAGGACATCGTCTCAGTCCTGGCATACGATGGCTACACCGGCCTCGGCCCGTTGTTCGAACTGTTCGATGACGGTTTCCACGGCGACTACGGCGCCGGCGACTTCATCTTCGCCACACAACTGCCCATGCCACCCAGCCCGGCCTTCAATTACCTTTTCTCCATCGTCGCCACCGACCGCACGGGAACAACCACCCAGACCTGGCCGTATCTCACCATCGGGCCGAACGCACATGCCACCACGCCCGACTGGCAGACCACAAGGCTCATGGACGGGCTCACTGGGAGGGACTTCGACAATCCGCCCCGCATCGTGTTCGCGGGTTTCCTGGGCTCCGATCTGTCATCGCTCCGCCCGACAAATCGGCTCGACATCCTGGCCTGGGTTCTGGATGGTGAACCACCCATCGATGTCGAGTTCTATTATCAAGGAATTCCCTCGGGAGTGTTCCTCTATGATGACGGCGGACATGGCGACCTGGATCCCGGTGATGGTTTCTTCGCCGACGGGTACGATATCCCGGGGGAGGCGCTCGCAGGGTTTGAAGGCGTTTACTGCCTGGAACTGCTCGCCACCGATGCGAGGGGAGCCGGCAGCGACCTGTGGCCCTACCTGGTGATTCCACCAGGAACCGTCACCCCCGCTCCGTCCGCCACTCCCACCGCAGCGCCCTCACCATCACCTTCCGCGACGCCGTCGGCAACGCCGAGTCACACCGCCACCAAGACAGCCACCCCAACCCGTTCTCCCACGATGTCTCCCACCGCATCTCCCACGCTCAGTCCGACCCTGACCCCCACACTCAGCCCCACCCTGACCCCTTCCCTCACGCCGACCCTGACCCCTACCCTCACTCCATCCCTCACGCCGACTCTCACACCCACCCGCACCACGACCGCGACACCGACTTCCACGCCATCCTGCACCAGTTCGCCCAGCCCCACCGCCAGTCCCACCCGCACACCCCTGCTGCCGACCATGATACCCACGTTGAGTCCGGATTCGCCATCAGCCGGCTACCACGGATGAGCCCGGAACAATAGTGAGCGGCAGCCAGGTGACCAGCCGCCACGATCGTCCGGGAACCCTGTATCACCTCGCTCTGATCGTGATCCTGGCGGCGTTCTTCACCCATGCGCTGGCACTGGCGTTTCTCTGCGACGATGCATTCATTTCCTTCCGCTACCTGGACAACTTCGTGCAGGGTAAGGGACTGGTGTTCAACGATCACATCAGGGTCGAGGGCTACACGAACTTCCTCTGGATCATGCTGCTGGCCGTTCCCCGCGCAATGGGCGGCGAGCCCTGGCGATTCGCCGTCACGGCGAGCATCGCGGCGGCCATGGTCTGTCTCTACCTTACCATCAGACTGGCGCTCGCCTGGGGCGCATCCCGGCCCATGGCGCTAGCCGCCGGTCTGGCGCTGGCCGTCAATCAGAGCATGGGCGCGTGGGCTACCAGCGGTCTCGAAACCAGCCTGTTCACCTGCCTAATCACGGCGGCCATGCTCTGTGCCACGGAAGGAACCGGCCCGCGGGAAGGCCGCCGCGCCTGGTTCGGCGCCGGGTGCTGCATGGCGCTGGCAGCGCTGACCAGACCCGAGGGGGTATACCTGACCCTGGTGATCGCCGCCGGGCTCTTCCTCTTTCGTTCCGGAGGATTCCGCCGCCGACTCATGAGCTTGGCGCTGCCGGCGGTGGTGCTTTATCTGCCTTACTACTGCTGGCGTTACTATTACTATGGCTATCCACTCCCGAACACGTTCTACGCGAAGTCAGCCGGTCAAGCCTATTTCAGCTCCGGCGCCAGGTATCTCCTCGAATTCGCCCAGTCATACCACCTCCTGTGGTTTCTGCCTTGCGCAATAGCAGCGGTATGCCTCGGCACGCCGTCCCGACGTCGCGCCCGGCGCCTTGGAGCATGGGTCGCGGCGGCCTACTATTCCTATGTGGCATGGGTGGGCGGCGACTTCATGGAATACCGCTTCGTCATTCCCGCCCTGCCCCTGCTCACCGCCCTCATCGTCACCGGCTGCCAGCGTTGCGCCGAAACGTGGGCGCGATCATCCTCACCCGCCGGCGCTCGATTGGGAATGGGGCTGGTGCTGCTGTTCATCCTGGGCATGGCGCAACCCGCCATGGTGAACGTGGAGCGCGGCGTGGACAGCGTGGACATGATGAGGGGCTACCTGTTGGACTGGGTTCGGATCGGCCGCTGGTTGGCCATGTACGGCCGGCCGGGGGAATGGATCGCCACCCGTGCCGTGGGCGCGATTCCTTACTTCTGCGGCCTGCCGACGCTGGACATGCTGGGACTCACGGAGCCGACCATCGCCCATGCCGATCTCACGGAAAGGGGCAGGATCGGCCACGAGAAACAGATTTCGAGCGCGGATCTCAAGTGCCGGAACCTCACCTATATCTTCACCCACCCATTCCTGCGCGACAAGCCGCGAGGCGCGGAAGGACGGTTGACAGCCTACCTGTCCGGCCAGGGATTCTTCGATTTCCATACCGGTCACAACCCGATGGAACTGGCGGGAACGCTCATACGGCGGGGTGCGATCATGATTGGTCTGCCCTACCGGGTGACCTTCGCATACACCAGCGTGGAAAGCCCGCAAGGCGATCCGCTGCACAATGCCGCTGACATGGACAGGAGCACCGTCTGGCGGTCCCCGCCGCTGGTTTCTGAATTCAGCTACACCCTGGATCTGGAACACGTGGCGCTGGTGAATGCCGTGGGATGGTTCGTCGAAGAACCCGAGTTGGAAGGCACATTACAGCTTTCGGCTTCCATCGACGGCGCCGACTGGCGATCCGTATTCTCCTCCACCGGTCCTCTGCCTGTTCTCTGCCCTTTCGGGGAACTGGAAACCAGGATGATCAAGGTCTCTTTCACGCCCCATCGACTGGGTGCTCAACTGATCATCCATGATGTCTTTCTGATGCATTCTCCGATGTATCGGGATGCTCCGGTCCTTTATCCCATCGAACACTCGGAGGTCATGGGGCCGGAGTACCAGGTGAGGGGAACCTACTGAGTCATCGGACGTGGGGCCGGTCGCGCCTTGATGCAACGCCCCCGGTTCGGGGTGCGAACCAGGGGCGTGGAGAATCGCGTATCCAATCAGTTAACGATGGTGACCGTCCCTGATATCCAGCGAATCCCGATGGCATCGCCGTCGGGGGTCTGCGCCGTGGTCTTGGTGAAGCGCAGGTTACAGGTGCCTTCACCCAGCACCCTGAACGTCAGTGTGCAGATCAGGCCGTTGCCGGTGACGCCTCCCGTCGTGCCGACCCGCGACACCGAGACCACCACCGAGCCGGGATTGCGGGAGCTGGCGAAGAAATTGGTGCCGGCGCCGGTATTCAGAAAATCCCCCTCGGTGCCGCTTTCGAACGCGAACATGGCGGGGTCGAAGTCGAGGTTGAAACCGATTCCGTAGGCATTGTTGATGCCATCGACCATGACCTTGATTTCAAAGTCGCGCGAGCTGCTGTCGGAGAGTTCGAGGTACACGCTGTTAGCCTGGGGGACCGGTTCGTCACTGGTGAAGGTGACGGAGGCATCGCCGGTTACCTCCTCTTCTTCGCTGCTGCAAGCACCCAGGAAGGCGGCCATGGAGGTGAGGGCGGCAATAAGAACCAGGTAGTGCAGGGTTTTCTTCATCACGGCCTCCTTAATTGCTCATGCCGAAGTTGGCGCCGATCACGGCCAGATCGTTGCCGTCGATGGTACCGTTGTTGTCGAGGTCAGCGCCGGCATCCCACTTGGGATGTCCGTTCTGGGTACCGAAGGCGATGCTGAGCCGGATCAGGTCCTCGCCGTCACACCAGCCGTCGATGTCTATATCGCCGTGGATCCGCTGGCCAGGCCATGCACCCACGTTGAAAGAATCGAAGTACAGACCCTCGGCACTGTCCCACACCACGTAGATCCGGTCGCCCTTGCCGTCGATCACGGACGACCATTGCGCCACGTTGTACGGCAGGGTCTGCCGGTAGAGCCAGCCATCAGACTCGGAATAGGCTGCCAGCCAGCAATGAGCGGCGCTGAACTTACCTTCGGTCCACGAAATCCATGTGATGCCGTTCTCGTCAATGGTTGTGCACGGCCAGACATCGCCCTGCAGGTCTGAATTGGGAGACACCCGTACCGCCGGCGACCAGGAAGTGGTATAATGCGACATGAAGATACCGTCTATTATCCAGCCGCTGCCGGTGTTGGTGTATTCGGCCCAGGTAGCCACCATTTTCCCATCCTGGCCGAAAGCCACGAAAGGATCGCCAGCGCCGCCACGGCCGGGAAGGCTGCGGATACCCGACCAGGCGCCGTTCTCGAAAACCCGGCTGCGGGGGATGGCGGGTCGGCCCGACTGCCAGACACAGGCCACGCGACCCTGGTCATCGGCATCCATGAATGCCGCGCCCGGTTCGTACACCCCGATCTGCGAGAGTACTTCCTTGCCGCTCCACTGCCCTGTCTGTGGATTGCGGCGCACACAGGATATGGTCCAACCCTCGCCGGCCGCTTCCACCTTCATGGAGACGAACACCTGTCCGCTGGTATCGACCGTAATACCCGGTACGATCGGCAGGTGCCCGGTATAGGCGGTTTCCTTGCCGGTCCATGACGTGCCGTCGAACTTGTTGTAATACAGCCGCTGCAAGCCCGAGCTGTAAACGATATGCCCGTTGCCCTCGCTGTCGCCGCTCACCGACACCCACCATTCATAGACATCGCTGGATCCAGGAACAATCCCGTAATCCTGCCAGGTGGCACCGCCATCCAGTGAGCGCGCATAACGAACGCCGCCGTTCACCCACGCAATGTGCAGCACGCCGGCCTGATCATGATCCATCCGCACCTTGCCGCCCGGGAATCCCATCTTCGCGACGAAGGCGCCGCCATGATCCGCGCCGAGACACATCATTACGACTGCCGCTAGTCCAATCACCACATGTGCTTTTTTCACCCGATACTCCTCCTTCGGTTTGGGAACGCGCTGAAATGACGTTACTTTTATCATGCTGTTTTTCACACCGTCAACAAGGGATTTTTACACCACCGCCAAGGATCGGGAGGTGTGTCATGCCGGACCGGGGGACGCATCTCAAAGGTCGCAGCCAAGACCACGGAACAAGTACCTGTCAAAACGGCAAAACGACGTAACTGAAGAAACTATCGGCCGTCGTAAACATTAGACTGCCAACGCTTCACGGCGAGATGTACGAGATTCCTGGTACGACCCCTGTATACCGGCGGTGGATTGGGGGTAATCCATGTCCCATTCCCGGTGCCGTGGGAGATTGCCCGGCCTGGCTGCCGGGTAACCACGAAAACGCACGGCGCGGGTGGCGGAGACTCGATTTCAGGTCTTTTCGGCGGCGGGTATCAACAGCGACGCCAACACCGATACCAGCAGCACTCCGACAATCACTCCCAAGGCCGCCGCTGCCGGTATCTTGTAATACTCCGAGACCAGCATTTTCGCTCCGACGAACGCGAGGATGGCGGCCAGTCCGTAATGCAGGTAGTGGAACAACTGCATGAACCCGGCGAGCGCGAAATAGAGCGCGCGCAGACCGAGAATGGCAAATACGTTGGAGCTGTAAACAATGAATGGATCGACGGTGATGGCGAGAATGGCGGGAATCGAATCGACCGCGAACACCACATCGGTGGATTCTATGACCAGGACCACGATGAAGAGCGGCGTGGCCAGGAGGCGGCCGGCCCGGCGCACGAAGAAGCGGTCATTCTCGATACGTTCGGTCACCGGCATGAACCGCTTGAACAGGCGCAACACCGGGTTCTTGTCCGGATGAATCTGCTTGTTCTTCTGGACCATGAGCTTGAAGCCGGTATAGATCAGGAACGCGCCAAAGACATAGATGATCCAGTGCAGGTGTTTCATCATGGTGATACCGGTGAGGATGAAAAGCGCTCGCATGATGAGGGCGCCCAGGATGCCCCAGAGCAGCACCTTGTGCTGGTAGCGGGGAGCGACGCCGAAGTAGCCGAAGATGAGCAGGAACACGAAAATATTATCGACACTCAGGGACTTTTCGATCAGGTAGCCGGTCAGGAACTGAACCGCCTTCACCGATCCCGCCCGCAGGTAGATCCCACCGCAGAACAGCAGTGCCAATGCAATCCAGACCATGGTCCAAATCAAGGCTTCCCGGACCCTGACCTCATGAGTGCGCCGGTGGAAGACGCCGAGGTCAAGCGCCAGCATGAGCAGCACAAAAACATTGAATAGTATCCAAAGCAGGATCTGATGGCTCATCGTGTCATTCCTTGGCGACACGCCCGCCCGCCCCGCATGATGTCGGTCGGTTCCTGAAAACTGGTAACAGTTCCGGGAATGGTCGTCATCCCGTCACGAAGAGTCTCATTCCGCCTGATCATCCGCACCATCCCCCTCGCCGCCGTCGGCGGTTCTCCTTGCGATCACGCGGGTAAGATAACAGCAGGAACGGATCGCGTCCAGCCGCGGTGACGGGATGACTTTCGTTTCGACATAAGGATTCCGGCTCGGACTCTGTCTGCCGGTGGTAGTGCCGGGATCAGTTTGAAAGACACTGTGTCGCCCT
>JAFGDC010000407.1 GCA_016932295.1 candidate division CSSED10-310 bacterium | reverse complement strand
GGGTGGCGTATACATACACGGGGCATGGCCGATCACCTGCAGGAAAACTGCTTGTAACTCAGTGCCATGTCATGGTTCTTGGCAAACTTGAGCCGAGCTGCCTTGTCCAGTCGATCATAGAAGTCGAGATACTCTTTCCAATGGCGGCAGGCCTTGTCACTCAACGACATTCGTGCTTCGGTCCCGGTGCTTTCCTCGGAGAGCTGCTGATTGGCCATGGCAAGATAAAAGAGGGCATCGCCAAGCACGTCATCGGCCTGCCCGGCTGGGATGTGGCGACGATAGGTCAGGGCGGTGGAAAACGATTCCGCCGCCGCTTGATAGTATTTTTGCTTGAACAACGCAAGGCCCAGGTTCACATGACAGACAGCGTATTTGTCATCCCATCGAAGAACATTCCTGAATGCCTCGGCCGCATCCTTGTAATTCAGGAACGCATCGAGATTGATCCGGCCGATGGCGAATTGCGCCTCGATGAAGGATTCTGCATGAGATGGATCACCCGGTTCGGGGATGAGCTTGTACATCTCTATCGCCCCCAGGTTATCATTCATGTTCTGCAGCCTTTTCGCCTCCTGCAGGTAGTTGCCCTCATGAGTGAGGTTCAAGATCACTTTCCTGCGCACGAACGCCACCCTGTCCGGATAGACAAAATCCGCAAAATTCTCCGTGTCCCTTGGCCTCAACCGCAACTTGTAGAAGCCCACCTTGAGTCTCACATGCAAGGGTGTGGTCCCGAGTCGGCGATCCTCCAGCAGGACGGTTGATCCGTTGGGAATCGAATTGATTTCCACCTCGCAGTAGTTGAGGGAAAGGTGGATCTGCCGCTTGGTCTCACCGGACTGACTGAATGTCTTGGTGAAGCTCCGGTACCCCAGTTTCGTTATTTCCAGGGAAAACGCGGTATGGAGGGGCACGGTGAGCCCCAGGTAACCATCATCGTCCGTGATACCGCCAGATCTGCCGTCAACATGGACCAGCGCCCGGGGGATCGGTTCCTGAGTATCCGCATCCAGGACCGACAACAGCAGTCCGGTATTCGCCAGGTGCTCGAGCGCTGGCTGCAGGCGGATGAGTCGACCTCCGACGCCGATTGTTCCTTCCGCCAGGATGGCAACGACCCGATCCTGCTCCACCTGGTCCACCGTAGCGGATGTCCTCCGCACGTCATCCACCATCACATCACCGATTCTGAGATCGAACGCGCCTCCGATATCCAGCGTCAGCCTGAGACCGTCGATCGCGGTCACGGTGCCCTGCACCGGGAACCGCGACCGGAGTTCATTCACGGCTTCCGCCAGGGCATGCGGAATCGAGGAGCGGGTGATGCCGGTTATTTGTCTCTTGTACCAGGGCGTTCCATGGGCATCGTAGAGCAACAGCAACAAGCGCAATTCATCTTCGGCGAAGACACTCGCCTGCATGACGAAATCAACCGGGAGCCGGCGTTGCCGCCATCCATCCTCCACCTGCTCCCGGACCGGCAACTGGTGCACCTCAAGGTAAGGCACCTTTGCCAATAACTGGACGAGGCGGGTTTCGATCATATCCCGGTACTGGCTTTCGATCGCCGAGTCGGGTATGGACGCGTAATAATTCACTTCCGTGGTGATGGTGAAAACAGGCGGCGGCGCAATGGGAGGCAGCGGCATTTCCACCGCGGCATTGACCAGGATGTGGCGGGATTGTCCCTCCTGCGTGTAAATCCTCACCCCCGCCGGATTGACGGCCAAGGCTTCGGCGCGGAACGCCAGATCCACCGGCGAACAGGGTGGTCCGGTCAAGTCGATGGTCAATGAACCATCATCAGCGGTGACGCCGATGTCCACGCCATCCCGGCTTATCACCAGGCCGGGCAGGGCTGCTCCGGTATCGGTGTGTATCGCCGTAACAGTGACGCTCATGGGTGGAATCACTGCCATGGGAACGAATTCCAGGCGCCGGTCAATACGGCGCTTGCCTACGGGCACATCGACAATCACGGGAGTTGCGGTCAGGATGCCATACCCGGTCTTGTAAGCAATCACGACCAGGCGATCACCCGTCTCCCCCTTGAACATATGCAGCAGTACGCCATCATCGCCGGTGACCCCGGCCTCGCGCCCGTCGATCATGATGGTTACGCCCGGCAAGAGACTGAACCCGCCTTGGGAAGTCCGCTCCACGCAGGAGATGTGTAGCTGACGGATCGGTTCGAGGATGAGTGAAATGCCGCTTGTGTTGAGAGCGGGTAATTGAATCTCACGATGGTATGGGTAATATTCCGGATGATCGACATGGATCGTCACCAGCCCGGAATCGGGCGCGGGGAAGGTGGATTGCAGCCTGCCATCGGCGCCGGTTGTACCCACCGCCAGATCATCGATTATCACGGTCACACCCGGGATACCTTCACCAACGGATGTCTTGCATGTAATAGTAAGATTTCTCTTGGTTCTGCAGCCGCACGGCATACACAGAATCAGAATTACCCCGAGTGTGATTCCACGCCGATGACTCACACGCTCCTCCTCCACCCAGACTGGACTTGTCGATTCTTGAGCCGGAATCCCATCCACATCCCCGTCCTCATTAAAAGTAATGAAGGAAGGATGTACTGCACCAGAGTCATTGCGAACCATCCTGCAACAGCGGACGAGCGCCGCCGCGCCGGGTGCCGGCGGCCCAGGAACGGACTGTTTCAGTCGCGGCGATCATGTGGATGTCCAGAACATTGGCGCCAGGAGTCAGAACGAAATCCACGGGTCCGGAAGCTGATTCACCACTGACCGCGAACAGGCGGATCGATCCTGGAGCGATATACCGCAACGAATACTGACCCTGCCCGTTGGACACGGCAGTGATGCCGACTGTTTCGACGGCAATCTCCGCGCCTTCCAACGGCACGCCTTCGGGACTGAACACCGTGCCGCCCAGCCATGCCAGCCGATCAATAAACAATGGTATCCGGCCAGCGTGACTCTTCTCGTAATGCACCGCCGCTTCGTTCAATTCAGCGAATCCCTCGCGCCGAACAGAAAGGTCATAGATCCCATCCTCCAGTCCCTTGACGGTAAACCGCCCGTTCCGGCCGGTTGTCACCGCCTGCTCGGGGGCATCCGAACCCGATAACCTGGCCGTGACTGTTGCTCCATGCACCGGAGCCATGTCCGGCAGGGCATGAACCGAACCCCGCAGACCCGCTGTGCAACCGGTCACGGCAGCCAGCGCCACACACACCGAGAATCCTCTGAAAACCCACACCATCACTTCTCCGAAACCGGATCGGTGACAGGAGCCACTATGTCCGGCCATCAGGCAGTTCTGGTCATTCACTCGTGAAAGATCTTAGTAAAGCACATTTTCCCCGCGTCATAAAGTCGACCTTCGCCTTTATCATCTCACGTCCATCGATCGAAAGTGGCCGGAATACCGCCGTGAATCAGGCACGCGGATGCGCACGAACACGGCCGTGGCGGCACGTCCGTGCGCCGCCCTCGTCAATCCTGAGTGAAGCTCATTCGAAAACCGGCAGGTCCGCAAGAAAGAAAACTATAACCGCTCAGGATGCGCGCCACCCAATTCCACCGTCATTGGAACCGGTTGATTGTACAGGCAGATCCAGCGCCGACGGCGCACCCGCCCATGCGGTAAGGGACATCCCGTCCGGTGAGCGTGACGATGGAATGACGGTCGTGAATGGTGAAGTATGGAACGTATGACTTGGCGCCATCTCCGCGGAATCGGGGGTCGGGCCGGGAGCGTGACGTGGACCGGGAGGGGTTATGAACCGTACGCCCAGGCCTGGACCGCCATTTCCCCGACCAGGTCATCCAACGGATGGTTCACCATCGCCCCGTAAAAATAGAGACCGTCGGTCATGGTGCCGCAGCGCGGCCAGGAAAACGCCGGTACGACTTCCACCATGGTCGTGCCATGGGGAATATCCATGACTTCATAATCGAATGCAGTGGCATCGGGGGGAGCGTGGTACACCCAACTCGGCCAGAACCAGTAAGCGCCCTGTACTTCCAGGACAAAAAACACCGGCTGGTCTTCGAGCAACGTTCCCGGATTGTCCAGCAGGGCATTCACCCAGAACACGTCGCCGATCTGTACAAATTCCGGCATATCGAAGCGCACGCCCAGGGTCAGGTTCTCCGCCGCCACTTCAAAACCGGGCGCTTCCGCGGTGGCCCGGTTGCCGCTGAGGTCCTCCGCCACCACCATGACGGTGTACCAGCCGAATTGCGAGGTGTCCGTGAAGAGCGCGCCGTAATTGTCGGTCCACCCATCCCGCGCCAGCGGCACATACACTATTCCCCCATCAGGAGTGCCGATCAGCGCGTAGGGGCTGTACCGTACGTTCTGATCGTCCTGTATGACAGCCCCGATTGCCACTGTCTCGTAACTGGCGAGGGATGTCGGCACGGTATCCACGGTGACGATGACCGGAGGTTCCGTATCCGGCTGTCGATAATCCAGCAGGGCAGTAGGGTCACCCAGGTAGTTCCAGCTCATGCTGAGAGTAACCGAGTACGCTGCCATGGCCGGAGAGATGGTGCCATCATAAAGGTATTGGTGCTTGATGTTCTGCCAGATCACGTATTCGGCGGTTCTGGCATGATCCAGCCATTCCATGATGGAGGAACCGAAGAATCCTATGATACCACCTTGAGAAGCCTCCATGAAGGCTTCACCAAGGCAGTCGTCGTAAGCGAAGGAGGCGTTCTGACAGGTGGCGGAGACGATGAACGGCAGCTTGTCCCCGTTGGTGACGGACCGGGCCGCAGTATCGTTGAAGTCGGTCTCGGCCCACAGGTTGTAGAATCCATACCCGAAATAGTTGATCATACCCCGACCGGCGGAGATTTCACGCTTTATATAATCAACTGAACAGGCGTCGTCATAGACCTTGTGATTAATGAAGCAATCGATGCCGGCCAGATTGGTAGCCCAGATCTCGTCCTTCATCATATCCGATCCCAGCAGTCCACTGGATTGCGCCAGCATCGCCACATCTTCGGAGTTCCATGTGGTGGAATCAAACCGAGCCCACCGGCCGGCGGCTGACCTGGCTTCCACCGCGGTATCCACGGACAACCTGCCGCCCAGCACTTCCACCATGATATCGCTGGTTCCGTCACCATCGAGACCAAAGTAGTAGCGATCAGATTCCGTGCCGTTGGGATCACACGGTGACGAACTTGTCTCCACCACCACGACGGGAATCCGCTCGTCGTCCCCACCTAGCAGCACGTATGACAATCCACGATTTGTATAAAGGTCGATTATGCAGTTACGAATCTTTTCCGCGCGATCAGAACCGGGATACCGGGTCTCGATCCATTCCACGGTGAACAGTTCACTGGTGAGGCCACGCTGTGCGCGCGCAGCTCGATATTCGTCAAACACGCCCGTAAGCCAGTCACCCGTGGTTATAATGGCAAGGTCGAGCACCGGTTCGTCATCGGATGTACCCATGGTCAAGAAATTCCCGTTCAGCCCCGCACCGAAGAATGCCTCCCGCCGATTGGCCAGCATTTCACTGAGTTCTCGATCAACACTGTTGCGCGGCGCGGGATCGGGATGCGCGCCGGGCGCTCGCAACCGCAGGACGATCTCAGGCGTCTGCATGATCATCAGGCGCCCGGTACTGCCCATGTAGCGAACCGGATATGCATCGATGACCAGCACATGGGTACTGCCCATCTTGCCCCGTTGATACTGGATGCTCCGCCGGGGGAACAGATCGTCCGCACCGACTGTATCATAGAACAGGAGACCTTCCGTCGAGTTTGATTCGACTGCCTCCTCCATGGATTGCGCGGCCGGCGCGGGACGCGGCGGCGCCGGCAGCATCATGCTCCGCGCCGCTCCCTCGAGGCGCAATGAGAGCAACTGGGAATCCGCCGGAATGGAAACCCAGCGCCGCAAGCCTGGCAGGTCCGGTGAATGAGCGATGCCTGCTGGTGGTCCATCGAGTTCGGGACTGGTCACCAGGGACCAGCCGTCACGCTCGCACACCGCCACATGAATCGGCGGGATGCGCAAACGGATTTCGAGTTGATCACCGGTGAAGGTGGTTGAAACGCGATCGCCTGCTGCGGCGGCGGAGCTGCCCCACAGGGCCGCGGTCACCAGAACGATCAGGGCACAGTTGTAGTGATACCGGTTTTCACGGTTCTTCATGGTATGTGTTGGTCTCCCCTCAGAGATACTTAGCATCTATCGGCAGGGCGCCGATCGTTTCTTTTGTTATCGACTGATCCGGGCTTTGTCAAATTATCGAAGGAATAATTTTTTAACGCACTGATTTTTTTCTAAACCTTGACCATCAGCGGTTCAGGCTCGAACCAGAGGAATGGGCGGAGGGTGGTGGGGCGGTCCTCCCCGGCGCTTGACCTGATGTGCCGCTTGGTTTAGAACTGCAACAAAAGGAGCAGCAGTTGAAGGCGAAGATCCTCATCGTTTCACCGATGCCACCCATCCCGCCCAGGTCAGGCGCCCAGATGCGTCTTTTTCAATTCCTCGCATTCCTGAAAGATTCCTTCCAACTGCATTTTTGCGCCCTGTCCGCGGAACCGATGACGGGTGAATGCATGGCGCAGCTTGACGCCTGGGGAGTCGCCGCCAGCACGGTCATCCATCGCCCCTCGGGCACACGCTGGAGCATCCTCGCCAGACAGCCTCGATGCGTGGCGGCGTATGACAACAGGGAAATGCACCGGCTGCTGAAAAAACTTGCGGTACATTGGGAACCGGCCATCATTCAGTACGAATTCTTATGGATGGCTCAGTATGCCGGTCACCGTGGCGCGGCGCGAACAGTGCTGGTGGAACATGATGCCGAACATGTCGGTATGGCCAGATTCGCCGCGAGAATGCAAGGCATCAGACGTATCGCCGGCCGCCTGGAAGCCGTCAAGACACTGCGGTACGAACGGCGCATGCTGTCTCGATTCGACACGGTTGTAGCCCTTACCGGCACCGATGCCGATAGGCTGGGAAGGTTGGTGCCGGGACAACGGATCGAAGTGATCGGGCAGGGCGTGGATCTGGAGCATTTCAGGCCTGATCCGGGTGATGAACCCTGTGAAGGGCTCGTTTTTATTGGTGATCTGCGCCATTTTCCGAATCGTGACGCAATGCGGATTTTCTGCCAGGAATATCTGCCGAAGATCCAGCAACGGGTGGGTGTGGTTGCATTCCACATCGTGGGACGCGATCCCGGTGAGGATGTGCTGCGGTTGCGGGAGCTGCCGGGAGTGACGGTCCATGCTGACGTGACTGATGTGGCGCCGTTTCTGAAAAACGCCCGTGCGTTCGTATGTCCCATGTTCTGCGGCGGCGGAATGCGTGGTAAGCTGTTGGAAGCGATGGCCGCCGGCACACCGGTAATCACCAACCGGATGTGCTGCGAAGGCGTGCCCCTGGTGGACGGCAGGCATGCGCTGGTGGCCGAGACCCCGGATGAGTTCGCCCATGCCGTAGAGCGTCTTTTCTCCAATCGCAGTTTCGCCGCGGCGGTGGCGCTCCAGGCCCGGCGCCTTGTGGAATCGGCCTTTGCATGGGAAACCCAGGCCGAACTGCAGGCCAGGATCTATGAGCGGTTGCTGTCGGGAAGGAATCTGGAATGAAAGTCGCACGGCGCATGATAGTCTGGTGTGTGGACATGGTGCCGCTCTGGCTGGACGTACCAGCGGGCGTCGACATGATACCCGGCGTGCAGGATCCTGCCCTGATCGCGCAGCTTGAGCAACTCAACGCCGGACGACGCGACGGTACGGAAGACGCAACCGCAGCCCGATACGAAGCATACCCGGTGACCCGCACTGGTGCATATTTAAAATCTCGTCTGCGCGGCAGGAAATCCGTCCTGATTGACCGCGCCGGACGACCCTGTCGCCTGCGATGGAAGCCGGTGTCGTTCTTCTTCTTCAAGTTGTACTATTCCTTCCTGCAATTCCTCCTCCTCCCCTTCATCCGCATCGGTATCCGCCTTCGCGACCATGCCGTCACCTGGAAAGCCTGCTACCGGCGGTTGCTGGATATCCTGGGTGAAGGCCGGCGCCGATCGGAGCGCCGGCACGTCACATGGCTGCGGGTGGTGAGGAAAGCGGCATTGTTCTGCTACTATCGACTGGTGCTTGTCTGGAGGAAAGCCCGGGTGCTCGCGGTCGTGGCGGCGTACTGCCTGCTGGTGCTGCCGGGAGCGCTGCTCCTGCTGATTGTGTATTATGTCTACCTGATGTGCAGGAGCAGATTGGAAGTCACCTGAGAGTGAAAGGGGGAACCATGGTTCGCGCCGGCTGGTGCCTGTTGTCATTCCACCTCGTTTTGATCTGCGGGAGCTGCTGCGTCCTTGGGCGGACCACCGAGCCATCCGATCTCCGGCTGTCGAACGAGCTGTTGACCATCATCATCGATTCCACCGACGGTTCAATCAGCTCCCTCGTGGTTGCAACAGATGGAGAACCCCTGGAATTTCTCCTGCCGGCCGAGCAATCGCGATCACTCCGATTCGGGAGTGCCGCACTGGCCTGGAGGATCGACGGCGAATCGGAATGGAACCGTCTCGTCACCCTCGAGACCGAAACCGAAATCGCCACCGAAGCCAACGCCATCACCGTGATCCACCGCAAGGCAGCCCTGCCCATCGGGATCACCTGCACCTACTCGCTCGATCCGGTCGGTTTCCTCACCTGGAGCCTGATCCTCACCAACACGTCCGGAAAGGACATGGAAATCGGGGAGGTGAGTGTTCCCGCACCCTTCAACAATAATTACTACAGTGATTTTGAACAAGATGACGCCGGCATGAAACAGCTTTTTCACAGCCGGTTCTACGTGCACAGGCAGATCGGGGGCGCCACGTCCTATCTGTTGGTGCGCAAACTGGACGGGACTTTTCCCGGACTGTTGGTGGTGCCCGCCGCAGGCAGCAGCCTGGAATTTTTCCACATGAACCTGGTGGGCTGGGAAGGAATCCCGCAGCTCTACTTTCACTCCAAGGCCGCGGAGCCGATCCTGGCAAGGAATGAAAGCTGGCTCAACGGTACCACAAGCCTCCGGCTCAAAAACGGTGAATCACATCGTTTCGAGCTGCATGGCTGGCCCATCACGGGAAGTCACCACTATTATGGGTACGAAGACATGTTTGATCGCACCCTGGAACAAATCCTGCTGCGCGAGGGGAAACCGTCTTTTCAGTTTTTCCCGGGGATGGTCATCCCCACCGACACCACCGCCAGCCTGTTGGTAAAAGCACCTTCACCCATAACCGCCATCACCGCGGCACCCGAAGTGCCGCTGGACACATCACGGGGTACACCGCAGTTCCGCCTGGTCCAGTTTCAACCAGATACACCCGGACCGCTCACGATTGAAACGGAAACGCAGGCCGGCGCAGCCAGAGTCCACTACCGCGTCGTGGCCCCCATCGCCGCACTCATCAAGAGACGCGCCGCATTTATCGCCCAACACCAGGTTTACCACGCTCCCGGACACATCCTGGACAACGCCGTCCTGGTCCATGACAATCTCGCCGATGCGCCTCTTGTGGCGCCATCTACGTATTGGGGTGGAGGCGGCTATGAAGGAGGCATAACCGATGCGGTGTTCCTCGCGGCAAAGAACGCCATCTGGCCTGACAAGCAAGAAATCGATGTCCTGGAGACCTATACGGACGAATTTCTCCTCAACCACCTGCAAAACCCAGGCAATCACCGGGTGGCTTGGTTTTTCACAGGCGCAACACCCACCAAGACAGGCCGTCCCTACAATTACTGCCATGCTATCAACTTCCATTACTGGATGTACCGCATTGGCAGGAATTTCGACATGCTCCGCCGGCACGAGGCTGCCGCCTACCTGGAATCCGCCTACAAAACCGCCATCGCGATGTTCGACTATTCATGGCGATGGCACCTGTATAACGTGGGACTCATGCATTACAGCATCGTGTACGACCTGATCGAGGCCCTCCGCAGTGAAGGCCGCATCGAGCAGGCGGAGCGGCTGGAGGGATTGGCCCGGGACCGGGCCCGCCGGCTTCTGTCCAGCGAATACCCCTACAGTGCTGAACCCCTGTTCGACACGACGGGTTACGAGGACGTCTACATGTGCGGACGTCTGCTCGCAGACGATGACCACATGGAGCGCACGGCGCGCTGCGCCATGGCGCAGAAGAGCTACGCCCCCACCTGGTTTTGGTGCGGTTCGGACAAACGCTACTGGGATGCGATGGAGGATAATCCTCGCAAGGAGTACTACGGAACGGACAACGGCGAGACCTGCATGCATTACACGGCCACGCAGACCGCCCTGGTCGGCCTCACCCACTATGACAATTCCCGTTTTTTTCCTGAGAAGACCATGTTCTACAAATCGTATGCCGCGCTGCTTGGGGTCTGGTCCCTGGTTCACGACGACGGCTCGGCGAGCATGTGCTACACGCCGGACATGACCTCCAACCATTACGGTTTCAACAGGTACAGCGGAGATGTGGGGCTCTGCCTCTACGGTTATCTCCGTGCCGCCCGTTCCTACATGGATGTCGCCAGACTCGGTCCGGGCACCAGCCTCGAGCAGGCTTTCGGAGCGGTCATCACCGAGAGCGACGAGACACATTACCGTCTTCGTGTTACGGATGGCGTGGGCAGACGCTTCTCCGATCCGAACCACGGCCTGCATGTACGGCTGAACTGTGGAATCCTGGAGTCGGTCAACGCCGCCAGGGATCTGACCGCATTGACCCTTGTCATCGCCAATCCCGCGCCTGTCGACATCCAGGTCCAAATCGAAGTGGAAGGATTGTGGGGGGAGGCTTTCCTTCTTTCCGGCGACGGTGCGCCACGGATGGTTCACGACCCTGGAGAGGCGGTCACGGCCACGGTGCATATAGCTCCGGAAGCATCCTCATCCATCACCTTCACCAGCACCCTGGAGCGCTGAATCTTATGCTTGCATCCCTGGTATCCTGCGTAAGAGCGCCGGCATGAAAATCGTGTTACCGGCCCTGATGCTGCCGAGGAGCGGGGGAAGCAGGACAGTGATTGCAACCGCCAACCTGCTGGCCGAAGCTGGTCATGAGGTTCGGATCGTCACCGCCACAGGAACCGCTCCTTTTTTCCTGGCGCCGACGGTCCGTTTCGAAACGACGGGACCCATCGATTACGCGGTCTCTGCCAGGAGCTTCCACCTGGCGCTCCGGCGTATCCGCCGGCGGCTGGTGGATGCAGACCGTATCATCTTGACGTTTTTCCCCCTGCTGCTTGCCGTACCGCGTGCCATGCTTGCATCCACGGTGGTCTGGATGCAGTCGGACGATGCGCATCTGAGCCGTATCCTCCGCCCGCCGTTGTTGCGGAGCAGTATCAAGGAAGTGATCGCGCGACTGTCATACCTGCTGCCCGTCCGGCGGTACGCCGTCTCGACATGGCTCGCCACCAGACTATGGAAACGATACGGACTGCGCTGCCAGGTGCTGTATCCGGTCGTGGACACGGATCTGTTCAAACCGCCGCCGGCAGTCGATCCAGCCCTGGCCGGCTGCATGGGATGGCTGGAACCATACAAGGGTACCCGCGGCATCGTTGCTGCCGTCGCCATCGCCCGTGCCCGCAGGCATTCGCTGCGCCTGCGCATCATCGGTTGCACCCCGGCCGGCATCGCCGACCGGAACTGGATGGAGAGCAGGCATCCAATGGATGACCGAAGTTTGGTGGACGATCTGGGGGGATGTGGCGCTTTCATCCAGGCCTCCCGGTTCGAAGGATTCGGCCTGCCCCCGCTTGAAGCCATGGCTTGCGGCGTACCGGTAGCGGCCCGCGGCGGCACCGGGGCTGACGACTACCTTACGGACGGCGTCAATTGCCTGATGTTCGACAACGATCAACCTAACGCCATCGCTGGCACCCTGCGACGGCTCCTGGCCGATCCCGGCCTGGCCGGCAGTCTGCGCAGCGGAGGTTTGCATACCGCCGCACGGTTCTCTCTACGGGCGCGCCGGAACGAAATCGCCGGTGCGCTTGGAGAGCGGTGGTGAGCCGCAGGATACTTCTGGCGACCGCGATGGGCGGCCTGGGCGGTACGGAAACCCATC
>JAFGDC010000406.1 GCA_016932295.1 candidate division CSSED10-310 bacterium | reverse complement strand
CTCAGGGTGATTCGTCCGGGGAGATGACAAGGCGGGCTCTTCCCCGCGCGCTATCGAATGGAGTGTATTTTCCTGGTGGAATGCAATCGGGCCAGCGCACACATCGGGAGGGTGCCGGCTTTTCCCACAGTAGCTTGCGTTTACTCTCGCGGCGCGTAGTACCCGGACTTCGTCCGCACCTGGTAATCGCTGTCCGGCACCGTCACCTCGACCTCCCGCCATTCGCCGTTACGCTCGTTGTTGCTGGAAACATAGGACATCGTGTACTGGCTGCGCAGTTCCTTGGCCACGAACCCATATACTTCGGCCAAATCATCGACGGTGGGCGGGAAATACACCCGTCCGCCCGTCTCCCTTGCTAGGTTCTCCAGTACCGATCGCTCCAGATTCTGCCCCAGTCCCAGGGCATAAATGGTCACACCCGCGGTCTTGGCGTGCTCCAGGCTTTCATCGAAGGAATGCACACTGCCTGGCGCGGTGCCGGGATCGTTTTCATCACGACCGTCGGTCAGCAGAATGATGGCGGTGCGGCCGGGTTGATCATGCAACGTGGATACAGCGTGGATCACGGCGTCGTAGAGCGCTGTTCCACCCTTTGCGCCGCATTTGTCGATGGCGTCCCGGAGCGCCGTGGCATCGGCAGTGAACGATTGCACCAGTTCCACGCCATCGGCGAACTGGACCACCGCCACGCGGTCCCCCGGCTGGATCATGGCGATAAACTCCGTGGCCGCCTGGTGCACTTCCGCCACCTTCTTCTTCATGCTGCCGCTGGCATCAATTACCAGTACCATCGACACAGGGGTCACTTCCCTACTGAAAGTGACGATTTTCTGCTCCGCGCCATCCTCGTTGATTGAGAACTGCTCTTTTTCCAGGTCCATCACGTAGTTGTTGTCGGTATCGGTCACGGTGGCGACGAGGTCGACGGTGATACCGGCCGGGAGCACCCGGGGCGGTGCCGTTTCGCGCTGCGGCGCCTTGTCCGTCCGCATGTAGATGGGCACACTGCCGCAACAGAATTCCAGGATCAGCGAACCCATGGCGGTGACGAACACTTCGCTGGTTCGTTCATGTTCCAACTGGTTCGGCGTCCAGCTTCCATCCGCGTTCTGCCGGTTCACCAGCATGCCGCACATTGCCTTGCGCCAGGCGTTCCAGGTTTCTCCGCCGGCCAAGTACGCAGCTCTGGTACCATAGTACCAGTAGTAAAACGGATACCCGTCGCCCACTTCACCATGCCAGCTCGGCGCTTTGTAAAGTATGTCGCGCAAAGCTTTCTGTGCTTCCTGCGCGGTTCCTTCCCCCAGCAGTTGCAGGGCGAACACCCCCATGGCGCTGCGCCCAGCGCCCGTGGAATACTCTCCCGGCATGTACGTGAATGCCTGCAATTCTTGAGAAAAACATCGTTTTACGAACTGCCGGGCGGCATCGAGCCGGGCAGCCGGCACTTCGAAACCTGCATTGCGGGCGGCCAGCAGGGCGATGATCTGCCAATCTGTCACCGAGATGTCCGCCGTTTCATACGTAACCCCGTAGCGCCACCCGCCGTAATATTCAGAGTTTTGATCCACCGGTGCTTCCACCGACGAAGGCCGTTCGGAGGTCAGTTGCGCCCTCAGGATCAGGTCGATTCCCTGGCGGATGATAACGTCGAGTCCCTCCTTCACTCCCAGTGCATGGGCTTCGATCATGGCGGTCAGAGCCATGGCGTGCTCATACATCATGTGCGAGGCATATATCGCGCCTCCCTCGAGATCCCGTTCGCGACCCGCTTCCAGTTCTGCCGGATCATGGTAAAGGGTCTTCAGAAAGTCCAACGAGCGGTATACTGCATCCCAGTCATTCCGCTTCAGGCAATCCGCACCCAACAGCGCCTGGACGACCAGCCCGGGTATGGCTGCGCCGTCACCCTCGTTGCCCTCGAAGCTTCCAGCCGGCAGTTGATTTGTCAGCAGGTAACCCAGTGATTTCTGCAGGGCCGCGTTGACCGCTTCAGTCGATGGTTCGACGGGTGTGCTGAAGGTCAGGCTGTAGGCGGCATCCGCTTCACCGAATGAAAAACCCGTAACCAGAAAGTACAAACCGGTGGGCAGCAGCAGGGATGTCAACTGTTCAGTCGCGGCTCCCTCGAAAAAGTCGGCACTGGTCAACTCGGTCCCGGCGGCATCCAGCAGTCGCATATATGCATCCCCTTGACCGGTGACCGCCAGATCGATGGTCACATTCTCCACGCCTCCGGATCCCGCATCGATACGGTAGTAATCTTCATCTCCGCTTTCGGCGAAGACACCCGTGATTACCCCTGGCACGTGGGCATTTTGAGCCTGCTCAGGACTATCGTTTGGTTCGATTTCGATGATCCCCTGGGCCGACACCGACAGGGGCAGCAGCATGACACAAAACCATGATAGATAACGGTTGATTGAATACGTTTTTTTCATTTTGGTTCTCCCACTGATGCGGAAATGTTGGAGCCTCCACAGTTTCTGATATCGTTCCAGCCACTATTCAACAAGAGTATCGATCCAGGGCAAAGAAAAAGTCAATGATGCTCACGGCCGTGCGGATAAAAACGCCCGGAGGGTCTCGATGGTGTACGCTTCCGGCTGGCTGTCCAGGAAACCGGTTACCTCATCCAGGGTTATCGGCATGGTCGCCGTGGTGAGTTCCCCACCCAGGAGTTGCAATACATTGGCTCCTTCCGGCAGCGGCCTTGGCTCGCCGTCTGGGTGGGTGATGTACCGCTTATAATCGCGATGTTCCGATTGGGTGATCACCAGTGGTTGAGGAAAACGGCCCTCGGGACCTTCGTTGCGGACCATGGCCAGGTACACCATTACATCGCCGTCCACTCCGTACTGGATCGTCCAGTCATCGCCTCCGGCAGCTCGGATAAGGAGACTGTCGTCATGGGTTTCATGGGGTAACCGGGCGACAATGATGAATATCAGGATAATGCCGATGCCACAGGCACATAGAATTCTCACCGTTTTGTTCATACGATCCTCCGTGTCTCCAACTCTATGGAGCGCCGGGAACGGAGTCAATACCATTCGGCAGCGGTTGGCGGGTTGATGGAGAAAAAACAGGGGGCTCCCGAAGGAGCCCCCCCGATCAAACGAACTCAGCGTCTTCGTCGTACGATCAGACCGAGTGTGAACAGCCCCAGCAGCAGGACCAGGCCGCCGCCGCCCAGGGCGGGAACCGGCGCCGGGGTCGGCGATACCGTGGGGGTCGGTGTTTCGGCGGGTGTTTCAGTAGGCGGTGTGGTGGGTGTCAAGGTCGCCGTGGCCGTGGGTGAGGCGGTGGGAGTCAGCGTCGGGGTCAGGGAGGGTGTCAGGGTAGGAGTCAGCGTCGGGCTCGCCGTGGGTGAAGCGCTGGGCGTTTCCGTCGGGAGTGGGGAGGGTGTCGGGGGTGATTCATGGGACAGTACCTTGATGAGATCGGTATCCGAGCAGATGTAGTAAATATTGGCTCCGTCATTGGTGAGAGAGAATGGTTCATTCAGATCGTAACTCCATGTGCCCAGCACGCCGCCATCGGCGGGATCCAGTTCGTACATTTCATGGTAACCGCCCTCGCCCTGGTACAGGACGCAATCCATCACCGTCATGCCCATGATTCTTGAACCTTGTCCAGGGAAGCTGTCCACCACGTTCCCCGTGTCCCGGTCGATACGGTAAATGTTGCCGCCCACCCATTCCTCGGCGTGCACCAGCAGGTAGGTCCCGTCGAAGGCGAGTTCGTCTGGGTAGGAGCACGGCGCGAGGAACGAATCAAGCTCGGTGCCGGTGGCGCGATCGACCTTGTAGATATACCCGTCATCCGCTGAAGCCCAAAGATTGGAGCCATCCCAGGCCAGTCCCATGCAACTGCCGGGGCTTATCGGAAGATTGAAATCACCGACATGCTCACCTGTCACGGGATTCAGCTCGTAATGACCATCTTCACCGGTGTATAGCAGGTACGTGCCGTCGTGGCAGATGGCTTTGCCGAGGCACCAGAAGTTTCCGTAGAGGCAGTCCACCTGGTGGCCTTCGTACTGGACGCCGGTACCACCCTGCATAACAGGATCCAGCACCCGGATGGTATCGTCATCGAAGCAGATATAATAGATATAGGTGCCGTCATTGGTGAGAGAGAACGGCTCGTTCAGGTCGTAGGACCATACGGCGGTCGTGGTTCCGGTGAGTGGGTCGGTCTCGTGCATCTCGTGATATGCACCCTGTCCCTGGTAAAGGATGCCATTGAGTATCGTCATTCCCATGGGGCGTTCTGGTACCGCCGCGACGGTGTATTGCACCACGCCGGTCCCCGGATCGATTACATAGATCGGTCCGGTTTCGGGCCCTTTGACATAAAGATAGATCCCATCCCAGGCCATTTCGTCGGGATATGACATCGGTGCGCTGAACTGGAAGACCGTGGCGCCGCTGGTTCTGTCGACTTTGTAGATCTGTCCGTTGTCGCTGGAAGCCCACAGATAGGTGCCGTCCCAGGCCAGACCGAGACAGGAACCAGGCGCAAGAGGCAGGTTGAAGGTTCCCATTTCCGCTCCGGTCATGGGATCCAGCACCAAATGGCCCTTTTCACCGGTATAGAGCAGATAGGTGCCGTCATGAGTGATGGCCTGGCCGGTACTGGCGTACCACCAGCAGTCCTCGTACATTTGACCACCCTCGTACTGATGCGTCTCCGTCCAGGTATCGTAGATTTGGGGAGTACAGGGCGGAAATGAGTAGGTCGGGGTGGCTTCCGGCGTAGGCGTCCCGGTGGGAGTGGCGGGTTGGGTGCCCGTCGGGGTCGGCGTGTCAACCTGTTCGTGCTCAAACACCGTGATCAGGTCGGTATCCGCGCAGACATAATAGATGCGCTGGCCGTCGCTGCAGAGCGAGAACGGTTCGTTCAGATCGTACGACCAGGTACCCAGCAGCGTGCCGTCGGCGGGATCCAGTTCGTGCATCTGATGCTGCCCGCCGTTACCCAGGTAAACCACGCAATCAAGATAGGTCCAGCCCATCTCACGGTCGGCCGGACCGTGTATGCTTCCCACCACCGCGCCGGTGGTGCGATCCACCTTGTACAGGGGACCGGACCATGGATCACCGTGCACCAGCAGATACGTGCCGTCGAAATCCAGTTCATCGGGATAGGAAACGGGCGAGGGAAAACTGTTCAATACGGTGCCGGTGGAGCGATCAACCTGGTAGATGGTATTGTTCGACCCGGAAGCCCAGAGGCTGGAACCGTCCCAGGTCAGGCCGAGACAATTGCCGGGCGAGAGGGGTAGATCGAATGTGCCGACCTGAGCGCCATCCGTCGGATCCAGGACGAGGTGCCCCTGTTCTCCCGTGTACAGCAGGTACGTGCCGTCATGAGTGATGGCATGACCGGTACAGTTGGCCCACCAGTCCATGCACTCGCTCTGGCCGCCTTCGAACTGCGTGCCGGTCTCACCTTCGGTCATGGGATCGAGCACCCGAATGGTATCGTCGTCCCAGCAGATGTAATAAATATACGTGCCGTCATTGGTCAGGGAAAACGGTTCACTGAGATCGTATGACCATACGTACATGCTGGCGCCGGTGCCGGGATCACATTCATGCATCTCGTGCGAGCAGCCCTCGCCCTGATACAGGGTGCCGTTCAGGAATGTCATCCCCATGGAACGGCAGGACATCCCCGAAAGCGTGCCGTACACTGTCCCGTCATAAGGATTCAGCTTGTAGATCGGACCGCTTTCCTGGTCATGGACATACAGGTACATGCCGTCGAAATCCAATTCATCCGGATACGGGCAGGGAGAAGGGTAGGCGTTGTAAACGAAACCGGAGTACCGGTCGACCTGGTAGATGACCCCGTCACTTCCGGAAGCGTACAGATAGATGCCGTCCCAGGCGAGGCCCAGGCAGTCGCCGGGGGCGAGCGGCAGATCGAAGGTTCCCACCTGGTCACCGGTCATGGGATCGATTACATAATGTCCCATGCCGCCGGTATACAACAGGTACGTTCCATCATGAACGATCGCCTGTCCGAATGTCTCTTGCCACATGCATTCCATCGTCATCTGGTGGCCGTCGTATTGAGAGCCCGTGGTCCACTCGGAATAGAGCTGCGGCGTGCAATTCGCCAGTACCGGCGTGAGCGCCGCTGCAAGTATCGTGGGGAATAACCATAAACTTCTGATAAAACGGGATTGCATATCCACCTCCTGAGTATGGCGTACCTTGCTGGTATTACGCGGGCTCCTGATGTCTCTTGCTCGAAGCGGGAATTGTGCAGCCTGAATGCCGAGACAGGCCCCGGGAGTTTCAGGCCGCGTGAGGTGAGAGATGATGGAGTCTCGCGAATTGGACGATCAGTGTATTAAACTGATGATGGCTTAAATGTCAATGACTCGCGGATTAAAAATACGGGTCGATTTCAGATGCAATGGCCGGTGACTCATTCTGCCCGTGGCGTTGATTATCACCGGGGAATTCGGATGCCGGGAAATGCCAGGCCGGTGAGTAATCCGGATCGCCAAGCCTGAATCCCGTCCCGACAGCTACTGGAGCAGTTCACCACCGGCCCTTGCCCCTCAACAATCATGACCGGGCTTCCCCGACTCCAATCACAACCGGCACTCATGGAGTCAAGGATTCGATCAAGCGCGTCGCTCATGTGTCCTCTGGTGGTGACTCCGCATCCTCCGCTTCCATTCCCGTAAGTGCCTGCTTGACATACGCAAGCGCTTCCTCCCGGCCTTCCATCTCGCCGTTCAACTGCTTCTCCCGGATCACCTCCAGGAGCTTCCCGAGTTCAGGACCGGGTGCCACTCCCAGTGCCAGCAGATCATGGCCGGATACCAGCGGCACGGGTCGCAACTCTTCTTCGGACAGGCGTTCCCGGACTTGAGCGGCATACTCCCAGTCGTCCAGCGCGCCGTTGCCCGACAAACGATCCAGCCGATGCAGTTCGAGCAGCAGCGGGAAGTCCGGTTGCGCCAGGAAACGCTTCAACGTGGACAGCTTCATCTTGCGGATATCGACGAACCGCATGTGGTTGGCGACGAGATATACAACTCGTTCGGTAACGGTGTTGGGAAGCCGGAAGCGCCGGCAGACGGCCTCTGCGATCTCGGCGCCGGCCTTGTCATGACCGTGGAAATGAATGCGGTCCGTGTACCCGGCCGTGGCTGGTTTGCCGATATCGTGCAGCAGCGCCGCCAGTGCCAGCTCCGGCGCCGGGTGCTCCGGCAGCAGGCTCAGCATTATCCTGGTGTGAGTGAAAACATCGCCTTCCGGATGGAACCGCGCCGGCTGCTCCAATCCGTCCAGGGCGGCTACCTCCGGTAACAGCGCCGCCAGCAGGCCGGTCTGCTGCATGAGGAGCAGAGCCTTGTCCGGACGAGGGCCGGTAAGGATTTTCAACAGTTCGTCCCGGCTGCGTTCCGCGGAGATGTCCCTGATGTGGGGTGCGAGCCGCATGACAGCCGCCTCGGTGGCCGGTTCGAGGGAAAAATCGAAACGGGCGGCGAAGCGGATGGCTCTGAGCAGGCGCAGGTGGTCCTCCTGGAATCGCCGCGCCGGTTCGCCGATGGTCCGGATAAGACCGGCTGCCAGATCATCCCGTCCCCCCACGTGATCGATTATCTCCCCGCTGGCGGGATCCATGTACATGCCATTGATGGTAAAATCACGACGCCGGCAATCCGCGAACTCATCAGCGAACCTGACCGCATCGGGATGGCGGCCGTCGGAATAGTCACCATCGCTGCGAAAACTCGCCACCTCGAATTGATATCCCTTCCAGGAGACGATCACCACACCGAACCTGATCCCCATCGGCAGGGTCTTTCTGAAGAGTGTCCGGACCTCCTCGGGATGGGCCGCGGTGGCGATGTCATAGTCGCCAGGTTGGTACCCCATGAGCAGATCCCGAACGCAACCGCCGGCGAACAGGGTGCGGAATCCGGCTGACCGGAGTCGCATGGCCGCCTGTTCCGCGGCTCGTCTGAGTGGCGAGGCATCATGGATCATGATTGTGTCATCTGTGGGCATCGATTCATGGCTCAATGTGTCTCACGTCACCTTTCTCCAGGCACGGCGGAGTAACGGTGAGGCATGCTGATTTCTTGCCGCCGCAACGGTCGGCTGAACGACTGCCCTGCGTATCGCGTTTACTGGCAGTATGCATCAATCCGTACGGTACGCATCCAGATACCCCTGCCGGCGGTTCTCAAATGCCGTCACCGTCGCTTCCGGCCAGGGGGCTGATGCCGCTGCGGACAGAACCTGCCGCAACCACCGGTTATGACGATGACAAGCCGTCTCCGCGAGAACTGTCAGGGTCTGTCACAAAGACACACTACTCGACGTCGCAGGGTATTCTTACTATGTCTGCGTTAACCCGTCAGGTAAGACTAATACCGCGGTCTCCGGTTCTGGTCATCCCGGTTGTTCTGGAAGCGGGGCTTTCTCGGCCGTTCGTTCGCTTCGTTGATCACCAGTGACCTGCCCATCAGTTCCTTGCCATTGAGCGAAGTGATGGCCCGCTGCACATCGTCGCCCTCCTCCAGTTCCACGAAACCGAAGCCCCTGGAACGTCCCGTGAAACGGTCGGTGATGATCCTCACCGATTCGACCCGATGGCCGTCCGCTTCGAAGAAGTCGCGCAGCGCATCCTCGCTGACATCGAATGGCAGATTACCCACAAATACCTTATTATTCATGAAACGGAAACTCCTCACCCTGGTACATATCCAAGCCGCGACCAACAGCCCCACCGATACCGGTGACGATCACCCAGGGCATGACCGTTTGTGCTGTTGAATCACATCCACCAGATTAGCAATATCGATACTCGATGTAAAGACAATTTTACGAACGCCCGGTTCGGAACCTGATGCATCCGCATTTCACCAGGGACGGCACCAGGTACAGGTCCGCCGCCAGCGCCATCAGGAGAGTAAAGGGAAGTAGCGTTCCCATCATGCGGGTGCTGAAATAGTCGCTCAGGATGAACGGAGAGAATCCAGCGACAAGGATTACGGAGGTGAGCACGATGGCTCGGCCTGAAAAGTGGAAGGTGTTGGTGACGGCATCCTCGATCGACTCGGTTCTGGCCGTCTCGAGGCGCAGGCGCATGAGGAAATGGATGGTATCGTCCACGCCGATGCCGATGGCGATCATGGCGATGGCGATGACATCCGAGTCGGCCTCGTGCCAGCACCAGCCCAGGTAGCCGCCCAGCCCGAGGATCGGGATGACGTTGGGGACCATTGACCAACAGCCGGCCCGCATGGAGCGCAGGCCGATGGTCATCATCACGGCGATGGTCAGGAAGGCGAACAGCAGTCCGTTGCGCTGACCGATGACGATCCGATCCAGCCATCTCCCGATGAGGCAGATGATGCCGGATGCTTCCACATGAACGTGGTCGTCCAGCATGACCGCCGCCAGGCGCTCGACGTCATCGGCCACCGCCGCGATGCGACGGACGCCGGATACCGATAACCGCAGCGCCAGTCTCATGGAGCGTCGCTCGAAGTCGATCATCCGATCCAGGCTGAGATCGTCCGACATCTCCAGCAGCAGCAGATACTGGACAAGCGCCTCGCCGCCGGCGGGGAGTCCCGGCTCGCCGGTCAGTTCTTCATGCATGATATGGACCGCATCCACCAGCGACATGGCGCTGTCGACATCTTTCATGTCCAGCACGGCTGTTTGGAAGCGATCGATCGCGGCAAAGAGTTCCGGGTCCAGCAGTCCGCCGTCGCGGTCGGTTTCAAGGTACACATCCAGCGTCGTGGTACCGGCGAACGTGTCCTTGAAATAATCTTCGTCTATCCTGACCTGGTTGCGTCCGGAAAGCCGTTCCGCGAAGTCTGTTTCAATGCGCAGCCGGGCGGTGCCGGCGGCGGCGATTATCAAACCAGCCGTGAACAATGCGATAATCGCTTTCGGCCGGGCCAGCGTGACCACCGTGGAACTCTCCAGGAAGCGATCCAGCCAGTCAGATGTGGCACCCGTGCGCCAGCTTTTTGGTTGTCTCATGAGAGAGAAGAGGATGGGGGTGAGGGTCATGGCGATGAGCAGGGATACGCCCACGCCAAATCCAAGAACCATCCCCATCTGTCGGAAAACGGGAGTGGGCACCAGGGAAAGGGAGATAAAACCTATGAAGGTGGTGAGAGACGTGAAGAGGCAGGCTTGCCCCACGTCAGAACCGCTCCTCAGGATAGCTTCCTGCTTGGGATGTCCTTGTTCCAACTCCAGCAGGTATGCGCTGCTCAGGTGAATCACATCGGAGAAAGACACCACCAGGATAACGGCCGGCGCCATGGCGATGAGAATGTTGATATTGTGATCCAGGGCGACGGCGAATCCCATGGTCCAGAGTACGCTCACCAGGGCGATACCCATGGTGATGATGACCGGCCAGAAGCGCCTGAACAGGAGGAATACGGCCAGCATGAGCACAATGGCCACCAGGGGCAGGATTTCTGTCAGGCTGACATAGGTCTGGTGCATCATTTCGGCCAGAACCGCCAGGTACCCTCCGCGATGCAGCCGCTCAGCGGGATAGCCGTTGCTGGTAAAGGCGGTCAGAATGCAATCCACGATCCTGGTGGTGTCCTCCGCCGGTCGATCCTGGTCCAGTTTCAACTCGACGATCACGGCGGCGTGCCCGGGGTGCCGGGAGATTACCAATCCTGAACTGAGCCGGTCCTCACGCAATTCAGCTTCAACGTCGGCGGCATCGGCGCGACCCTCCAGGATCTCATCAATATAACGGGAGATCTCGATGGTTTCTCCGTCACCTGATATCCGCACCGCGTTGAGCAGGCTGTCCACATAGGCTGTCTCCGGCATGGCTTCGATGCGGCGGACCACCCTGGCGAGCCGTTCCAGGCTCTCTTTCGACAACGGCTGCCGGTCCTCGTAGCCGATGATGGCAACCTCGTCGGAACCGAACGCCGCCACCAGGTCACGGTAACGATAGTAGTCAGGATCCTCGCCCAGGAAGAGGTTCGCCACGGAAGAGGCGATGACTCCCTGCAGAATGACGGCGATGGACAGGGTAGTGATGATGAGGAACATGGCCAGTATCAACCAGCGATGCCTGATGATAAACCGCAGGAAGGAGGTCACGATCGAGTTCCAGGATCTGAATCGATTGCGTTCGACGGTGGTGGGAGTATCTCCGCCGGTCGCCGTGTCTGTTCCCTCTCAATCGTGATACTGGAGTGTCTCATGCTGGTGACTGGCATTTGATTCCACCTCGGCCCGCCTGTCACCAGCAGTCAGGGTCGATTGGTTGATCCGGTGGAGAATCAGGCGGGATTACAGAAGCGCCCTCGACGCATCGATCGAGGGCGCCTGTCAGTCATTGGCACCTGATGGTATCAGGCGTAAGTTTCATACCGCGGTTCGTACTGTTCCGCCCGCATGAATTCGAGCAGGTCATCCGGCTCCGGCACCGTGGCCAGTCCGCGCTCATAGGCGACTCGCGCCACCGCGGCCGCGATCACCGCCGACACTTCCCGAATCTTGGTGAGAGGCGGGAAAATGCAACCCATCTCCAGGTCGCTCTCCTTCACTTCACCGGCCAGCGCCTTGGCTGCCTCGAAGAACATTTCATCAGTCACCCTCGTGGCTCCGCACGCGATGACACCCAGCCCCACACCGGGGAAGACATACGCATTGTTGGCCTGGCCCGGAGTGTAGGTCTTGCCACCCACCGTGACCGGTGGGAAAGGACTGCCGCTGCCAAAGATCACCCGGCCGTTGGTCCACTCGTACGCCTGCTGGGCGGTGCACTCCGCCTTGGAGGTGGGATTGGACATGGCGTAAATGATGGGGCGCTCGTTGATCGAGCCCATGGCTTCGACAATTTCCCGGGTGAATGTCTGGGGCTGGCCGGAAGCGCCGAGCAACGCGGTCGGTTGCAGCGCCTTTACCGCCGCCAGGAGGTTCGGAAGCGCTTCGTATTCATGAGCGAAATTCAACTTGTGCGCCTGTAGATTCTCCCGGCTTTTCACCACCAGACCCTTGGAATCAACCAGCCAGATGCGGTGCTGCGCCTCTTCCCGTGTCAGACCTTCCGCCATCATGGTGGAAACGATCAAGTCAGCGATGCCGACTCCGGCTTCTCCCGCACCGAAGAACAGGAACTTTTGATCCGTGAGCTTCTGCCTGGTGATCAACAATGCCGAGAAGATACCGGCCAGTGCCACACCTGCCGTGCCCTGAATATCGTCGTTGAATGTGCAGATGCGATCCCGGTACCTTTCAAGCAATCGGAATGCGTTCAGATTGCTGAAGTCCTCGAACTGCACCATGGCTTCAGGGAACAACTCGCTGCATCCCTGGATGAACTCTTCCACCAGAGCATCGTACTCCTGGCCGCGGATGCGCCGCCGCTTGATGCCGAGGTACAGAGGATCCTTGAGTAAATCCTCGTTGTTGGTGCCGACATCCAGCGTGATAGGCAGGCACGTGTTGGGATGCACACCGGCACAAGCCGTATACAGCGTCAGTTTGCCCACCGGGATACCCATGCCGTTGGCGCCCAGATCGCCCAGGCCGAGAATGCGTTCACCATCGGTCACCACGATCACTCTGACATCCCGCTCCGGCCAGTTCTTCATCACGTCCACCATGCGGCCGCGATCATCGGCGCTGATGAACAATCCCCGGGGGCGCCGCCAGATGTGCCCGTATTGCTGGCACGCCTGACCCACCACCGGCGTGTAGACGATGGGCATCATCTTGTCAATGTTGTCCAGCAGCACGCGGTAAAACAGGGTTTCATTCCTGTCCTGCAGAGATATCAGGTGAATATAGCGCTCGAGATCCGTGGGCTTGCGCTCGTAGTTCTCAAGTACCCGTTTCCCTTGCTCTTCCAGTGTGGCCACTCGTGGCGGCAACAGTCCTTTCAAACCCAACGCCTCGCGCTCGGCTTCCGTGAAAGCGGTTCCCTTGTTGAGGATTGGATTATGGAGGATATCCACACCCGACGGCTGCAATCTGACTCTCTTCATGGGCATTTTCAACTCCTATCCGGCTGATGGTTGAGCTGGAATTGATGTTTCCCGACAGTGAATCAATACCATACGTGAAGCCGGGGGTACTGTAAATAGTCTTTCTACGTTCTCTGCCAGGTGAGGGTAGTCCCGGTGGACGACCGAATGCCAAGCGATGCGCCACCAGTGAGAACGTATGTATCGAAGGAAATATCTGCCTCGAGTGTATCCGGCATGGCGCGGTTCGTCAGGATCGAATACCTGAATTGTTATCGTTCTGGAACGAGTTTCTTCGAATACCCAGGAGCAGCAGTGACATGAATAGTCCCAGCATGCCGAGTCCGTTGGTGCCTGTGGCTGGTATGACCGGCGCGGTGGGGGATGCGCTGGGCGAGGGTGTCATCGTGGGGTTTTGAGTGGGTGATGGTGAAGGGGTCGACGTGGCGCTGGGAACCGGCACCAGGGTTGGATCGGGAGTGGGGATTTCATCCGTCTCGAAGCGGATCATCCAGCGATCCTCACCCGCCATCAAGCCCATGGGGGCGGTGGGATGCCAGTCAACCGCATCGATTCGCAGCAGGCGCTGCTCCGGCAACCCGATAAGATCAATGCCACCGGCCTGGTCGCCGTTTTCGTCGAAGGTGGCGATGCGGTGATAGGGTGTCCATGCCTGCCGTTCCACCACGACAGCCCTTAAACCGTTCCCGCTGTAATCGGCGTCGCCGCGATAATCGGTCATCGAAGGACTGCCCGGCGCATCGAAGACAAAGGTGGGCGGCAGTCCGGTCTGAGTCAACCGCTGAACATCACCGCTGCCCTTGAGGAGAACGAATCGAGTGCCGCTGATGGGGCTCATGGTCACGGCGCAGGCGTTCCCGATGTCGCCGGGATTGTCGAAAAATTGCATGGCGCCGCTGGGTTCCTTCGGAAACGTGCTCTGATCTGGATCGAACACGAACACACCGGCATAGGAGGATGTCTTATTGGCAATCACGATATAATCGCCATCCGCCTGGAAAGCCATGGAGATGGGAATATACTCGGATGTCCATGCGTATGTGGTGCCGCCCGAGAAATCGTATGCCAGTTCGTACGGCGTTCCGCCCGGCTCGTATCGATACATCCTGATCTGGTGACTGCTGCCATGATAGTTCGAAATTACATATGCCAACGCGGTTGGCTCCGCCGGGTTCCATGCGATGTCATAAAACGTCACCGTGTCGGTGGGACTGGTGCGTTGGATCGAGGTCAGCTCAGTGACTGTTCCGAAGCCGGTTTCCGCATGCTCATAACGATAGATGTGCGTGCCTCCCGTGAGCAGTGCATAAGAGCCGTCGGGAGCCCATTCCACCAGGTCCATGTTCAATCCTGGGTAGGACTGGTATGACAGTGGTCCATCGGGATACTCGTATCGGAACAGATACTCCGATCCCGCGATCAGGGCATAGTCACCTTGGGGTCGCCAGGAGATGCTCTCGATGCCGTCGTCCTCGTTCCAAGCGCCGGGTGAATAGTTGATTTCCGCGAAGGTCCACCCTGCCCGGGCGGCAGGCACCCCGATCGAGACCATGGCCACTATCAATAGCCAGCAGCTTCCTTTCAACCGCATCATCTTTCACCTCCAATCCTTTTTGATACAGGTAACCGCACTGGAATGCAATCTCAATGAACCAGACCGGGACGGTCTGGCTACACCGCCACTGTCCGCTCGTGAATGCAATTGGAAACGGCTCGTGGAACCGGGAACCAGACCG
>JAFGDC010000405.1 GCA_016932295.1 candidate division CSSED10-310 bacterium | reverse complement strand
TTTGGCAGAGGTGTTCCCCGACGGCTCTGAGAGAAGGGGGAGATCGGTACGAGTGGTGGAAGTGTGAAGAGCCGCTCTCACGCATCCTGATCCCTGGTCTGGTGTCGAACCAACTCCATCGAACGATGAATTTACGCCACCTGTTAAAATGTATATATTACATTCCAACCAGGAGGGATTATGCGCGCTGCAGGGAATGTGCTGATGTTGCTCATCGTGGCTGCCGGCCTGACTGTCGTGCCGGTCAACGCCGAGCGCGTGGTGGTGCTGGTCAATAATCAATCACCGGATATTTACGGAGCGATCGAGGGGCGGCTGGAGAACTTCGCCGACTTGGTCTGGGACAGGTTCAACGTGGAGATCGAAGTGCTGCCGGACGATTATTACAATTCGTTCACTGCCGCGGATGTACGCACGCTGCTCCAAGCCGAGTATGACGAACCGGATGCGTTGACGGGCGCCATCCTGGCCGGAACCATCCCTTATGCCACCTACCGGCATGGAGACGGTTGCATCAATCCGGCCCCCTTGTATTTCGAAGATTTTGAAGCCCAGTGGGTGGATGCGAATCCCGTTGACGGCCACTTCGAGGACATCATCACCGATGCCTGGAACAATCCCACGGAAATCTGGACAGCCTGGTGGATACCACCCAACATGGGTGTTGATCATCATGCCGACTACCTGATGGCATACTTGATGAAGCTTGATGGATATTATCATGGATGGATCGAGGGCTCCGATGCGATGTTGTTCGCCGGCAGTGACATGACCAACCTGACCATGAACGACCAGTGGATCGAGCTGTTGATGGACAGTGGCGGGAGGTCCGCCGAAGACATCATGGCGTTCGGAGTTCATTCCAGCGACCAGGATCCGATGTGGGGATACGGCGGGGTAGCCCAATGGGTGTATCCGAACGATCTCACCAAGCCTCGGATGTGGAACGGGAGTACCTGGTTTGGATTCAATTCGGCGCTGGATGCCACGATTTATGAATCACCGGTTCCGGGCGCTGGCGACGTCCTGGTCGAGGAACTTGTCCACCTGTTCAATGAGAACCGGTTCAAATATTGTCACTTCTTTTCGCATGGCTCTCCCGAGGGTATCTATTTTCATGGAATGGGGAATTATTTCCTTTACTCCGACGTGGGGCAAATCACCTATGGCGGCGCCAACATCATCACTACCTCGGGATGCAACAACGGCAATTTCCGTGGTTCGGTTAATGCTGCCGTCGCCTATGATCATTGCCTCGGCAGCAACCTGATCTTCGATTCGGACAATGCCTGCGTCACCTGGTATGGATCGGCTTCCTCCCAGAGTACGGGTCTGTTCGCGGACTATCATCAACTGTTGATCCAGGGATTGCGTCCCGAACCCGGCAACTATTTTGCCAAGGGCTATTATGCCATGCGGAACAGCGATATCGTGTGGGGTTCAAGCCACTATTTCTTCAGGAGTGTGGATGACAAGATCCTGCTGGGCAATCCATTCGTCACCTGGTATGACGTCGCGCTGCCCAGTCCGACGCCGTCCCCGACACCTCGTCCCACACCCGATCCGTCCTTCCTGTACCTCAACGCCATCTATCTGGTGCAGCACAACAATGCGGGTCAGGGCGCCAATCGATATTACCAGGACACCATCATCAGTAATCCGGTGCCCAGTTCCGGTTGGGACGGCGGCAAAATGGATCTCGGTGTCATCGCCGGCTTTTACGATCTGGGTAGCGGCCTGGCCTGCGCCGGCGGTCAAATCGATCCGGCGGATGTCATCGATCTCGGCGGTGGAACTCCCGCCTGGGAGGCGCGTGGCGACATCGCTGGGACGCCGGTCATGGAGTTACCCGGAGCGGTCCCGCTGATGAACCGGCCATCCACTGATACCACACCGGTGACGGCATCGACTCATGCCGGTTATATAAACGCCTCCGGCATGCGCAAGACGGCGTTCTGTCACCAACTAATGCCCGGGGTGTACCGATGGACCTTGCTGGCGCCATCCGCCATGGAATTGCAGCAAACCGGACTGCTGGGACTCTTCATCAGCCATGATGATTCCCTCGAAGGATTCGCTGTGGGAGCCGCGCCCATGCTTGCCGTGCTTGACGATCAGGTGAGCGGCGGCGCCACCGCCGATGCCGGCGGGCAGTACGTGCCTGGCTATCCAGGCTTCCTCGATGCGGAGTATTTTCAACCCAGCACATGCCTGCTTGCCAGTGATTCCAGGACTGCCGAACTGCCGCCATTCCGGGTTACCGTGACGTATTTCAACATGGCCGGCAGTGTGCAGGCGGTCACCGGGCATCCCAACGGGATCACCGGGCATGCGGCGCCGGGCTGGATTGCCGGCGGTGGTATCGGATACAATTCGATCGATGGCCAGACCGGCGATGCGCTCGCCTATCTCGAACTGTCGGTTGAATACATGTGGACGCCCACGCCGGTGCTGACGCCGACTCCATCGCCGACCGGTACGCCGGTTCCCGCCGAGTTACCGACCTTGTCCGCCTGGGGCATATTCCTGAGCTGCCTGTTGCTCGGACTGCAATTGATCGCCACCGTGCGGCGCCGCGGGTGATTCGACCGCGGCCGAGGTGGCGTGTGGTGCCGGGCTGACCGCCTGTTCACCGCTTCATGCCGTCTGTATCCCTCATGGCTGCGGGCGGATCATTCGTAACCCCATTCCACCATGTCGAAGGAGCCGATGAGTTCGTTGGCCCCGGGTTCGATGAGCGCGGCCCAGAACCTGAGGCGTTCACCGGTTCCGGTGTCCTCCGGCCATATGAAGTCGAGTATGTACTCGCTCCATCCTTGGCCGGCGGCGATGCGCAAGGGGATCCCATCGACTCCCGCCGTCCAGGCCGGGTAGGACCAGAAGGCGCCGTCGATTTCCAACAGCACGTACTGCACTGCCGCCAATTCACCACCTGGATTGCTGACATCGAACCGGAGTCTGAAGCGGTCGCCGGCGGTGAACCTGGTGCCATTGAGCCGCAGGTGGACAGTCGGGGTTTCATCGTAGCCGCGTTCACTGTCATCGAACGCGTCGTCACAGCCACCATCGGCGCTGTCGATCAGGCCGTCGCCGTCGTTGTCTATGCCGTCGCTGCACTCCGTCTGCTCCAGTTTGATCGGTACGGTTTCGCTGACCGTGGATGAGCCCCGGACTCGGACGGTCAGGCTGTGGACACCGTAGTCATAGTGGAAGCCATCGAAGAAGCCTTCCCAGACCGATGACTCGCCGATCCGCTCCATGGTGTTGAACGTACTCGAATCAATGGTGAATTTTACGGATTCAATAGATTCCTGGTCGATATCGAAGACCAGCGCACGGACGGGATTGTCGGAATTGTGCAGCGGTACCTTGTACCTGAACTCCTCGCCCGTGCATCCCTGGTATGGTACAGGAGCCGTGATGAGCACCACGGGGAACGCTCCGACATCCTTGGAACCGACCACGACAGCATCATTGTCGATGGCGATCAGTTGATAGTGGTCGGTGGCGGATTTCCCAAGCGAGGCCGTGTTCAGGTGGATGGTCCAGGGCGTTTCGAGCGGAGTTTCGCAGGAATGCACATGGGTGTGGCCGAAGCCGTAGAGTGACACCTTGTAGGTGTTGAGCATGGCGAAAAAGGCGTCGCGGCCGGTGAACAGGTTTTCTTTCGGGTGGTGGCCGAAAATGAAGTGCTGGTTGGCATCCCGGTTGTGATCGAGGCCGGCATCGATTTCCCGCAGTTCGCCAGGGGCCAGTCCCGAGTTGTCGAAGGGGCATGGCAATCCATCGGAGGAAGCCGTGTTGATCATCATGAAGTGGTATGTGCCGAAGGGCTTCTCGACAGTCCATGAGTGCTGCGTGGTGCCAAATGCCGCTCCTGACATGCCATAGGTCAAAAAGTAATGAAAGCCGGGATCGCCGTATGCATCGTGGTTACCCGGCACATCATGGTAGCTGGTTGGATCCATTTGATTGTTCGCAAGGATTTCACGATAGGTCAACCACTCCTCCACGTGCTGGACGCTGGGGATCAGTGCTCCGTTGGTACCGTCGCAGAGGTCGCCGGCGGCGATGATGAATTCCGGCATGATGGTGTTATAGGCGATTGATGTCATCCAGTCCAGGTTGTCGGTGTCCTGCGTGCCGCCATATACATCCTCACCGACATGAATGTCCGCGATCTGGATGAACCAGAGGATGGCATCGTGGTCGTATGAATACCGCGCCAATTCAGGATGTCCGCCACGGGCGTTTGGAACGAGATGGAAAACAAGCACCATGGCAAGTGATATCGGGATGCACCCGGAACGACGTGCACTCATGTGGACCTCCGATCCATGTGTGGTGATTCACCAGTAAGAATACCACTGTCCGGCAGGCGGGTAAAGAATGTGCTGCCGGAACACGATGGCCGCTGTCTGGAAGGATATGTCGTCAATGGCGGTGATTGAGTGAACCGTGATCGGGGCGCGGCGGGATGAATTCCGGAAAGCTGCCGGGTGGCGCGGTGTCAGTCGATATGGTCACGGGCGCGTGGTTTGGGCCGGCGGCGCCTGCGCCGGCGGGGGGGGGGACTGCCGGGCGTATCCTGGGGGGAATCCTGGAAGGACCGATGGTGCCATTTTTCCACGAGATCCGCGCCCTGCTCCAGAGCCGTCGAGGAGATGGTGAACAGGACCAGTCCTTCGGCGAAGTAGGGCTTCTTGGTGAAGGGACCCGGACGGAACTTTGGTTGACCGATGAGCCAGTATTTTCGCTGCGCGGTGAAGATGTTGACCATGCGGCTATGGTGCCGTTTCGGGAGCTGCAGGCGATCCACGAAGGGCTTGACGAATCGTTCCAGGTGATCGGGCAGGTTTTTCATCCGGTTGGGATGCGACTCCTCCGGTTTCTGCAGTTGGTGCCGAATCATGGGCAGGAGCAGCGCCCCGGCAAGGACCGCCGGCGTGAGCAGGTAGTCGTCTGTTTTGCTGCGGTCCAGTGCTTCCATGAACGCCCAGAAATGTTTTTCCGGCGCTAAATCCTGTTCCCGCAGGATGGTCAGGAAGATGTCGAGTTCGGGAAAGAGATATTCGCTCAACCCCAGATGATGCAGCATTTTCAATGACCGTTCCGCGGCTCCGTAACGAATCAGGGTGAGGAACTCTTCCCGGATTCGGGCGATCGGGCAATCCTGAATCTTGGCGCGATGTGTCCGAACTGCCTCCAAGGTGCCGGCTTCGATATCGAATCCGAGTCGGCCTGCCACCCGGGCGGCGCGGACCATTCGCACCGGGTCCTCCTGAAAACGCACATTTGGATCACCGATGGCGCGCACCGAGCGGCGGCGGAGATCCTCCAGGCCGCCGACATAGTCAATAACTCTGAACGTGCCGATGTCATAGAATAGTCCATTGATGGTGAAATCCCGGCGCTGGGCATCCTCCTCCGGGCTGCCGAACAGGTTGTCCTGCAGTACCATCTGCACTTCGCCGTTTTCGTCCACCGAGTCGGTGGTGCGCCGGAATGTCGACACTTCTATGATCTCGTGGCCGAACTTGATGTGAGCCAATCGAAAACGCCGGCCGATAAGGAAGCAGTTCCTGAAAATGCGGCGGATTTGCTCCGGCCTGGCATCGGTGGCTACATCGAAATCCTTGGGCTCTTTCCCGAGCATGAGATCCCGGACGCTGCCACCCACGAGGTAGGCTTTGTACCCCATGTGATGCAGTCGGTACAATACCTTTAGTGCGCTCGGAGCGATCTTTTTTCGGGAAATCGGATGTTGATGTCTCTCGTAAACCAGCACGGTCAACGCTCATAATTGTAAGGTGCGATGTCGCATGGCGTGTCCACCTGTCGGCGGCGACACATGCCTCTGTATAGCTCATGAGCGGGTCTTCAGTCAAGCGCGGTGAAAGTACGGTGATGGCTGCGGTCGGCGTCCGGAGAAAGGGCTGGTTCCGTGAGACTGGTTGTGATGCCCTAAAGATGGTACTATCAGGTTCGGTTCATTGACCGGCATCGTCTGGGACACCTGCCGTCAAGGAGGAATGGTGGCGTTCTTTTTCACACCGGTGCGAGGCAAGCAGTTGGCAGTGCTGTTCAGACAGATGTCAGCGATGTGCGGCGCCGGGATGTCGCTGGGTGAAGTATTGCATTACCTGCGGACAACGAGCTCCTCGCTGGTGCTGCGGCGCGTTCTTGCCGAATTGGATGACGGGCTTGCCCGTGGTCGGCGGATGAGCGAGGGAATGGCCGCGATGAGGACGGTTTTTCCTCCCATGACGATAGCTTTGACACGGGTGGGAGAGGATACCGGCAGGTTGGACGGGTTCCTCGCCGCGGTGGCGGATCACCTGGAACAGCGGAACAGGATCGCTTCGCGGATCAACGGCGCGCTCCTGTATCCCGCATTCGTCCTGGTTGCCGCGCTTTTCATTCTGCCCCTGCCAGGTCTTTTTTTGAATCCACCTGGCGCCCGTCTCCACCACTATTTTTCTCACAACCTGTATCCGCTCATCCTGGTGTTTCTCCTGTACCGGTTGTTCAAGATGGCGAGGCCTCACCTGGCCGCCGCGGGATTGGTGGCGCGGGGGTGGGAATGGCTTGTGGTGAATCTGCCGGTGATCGGGTCGATCGTGGTGAACTTAGCGCTGGTCAGATTTTTTCGCACGTTCGCGGCGACCTATGCGGCTGGTGTTCACCTGGAAGAAATCCTCCAGTTGTCATTCGAATCACTGGCCAACGGTGTCCTGCGCAGGCGGATGGAAAAAGTACGAATCAGTCTCGCGCGAGGCCGCGGCATCGCAGCCGGCCTCGGCGCCACGGGGCTGCTGGAACCCTTCATGGGGCAGCTCCTGGTTGCCGGTGAAACAACAGGACGGCTGGATGAGAGCATGAACAGGATTGCGGGTCTCCTGGAGACCGATACCATGACCTCCGTGGAACACGCCACCGTGATGCTTGGACCGGTGGTGTATCTGATGGTGGCGGCGGGGCTTGCTTTCAAAGTGATATCATTCTATCATAGTTACTTCGGAAGCATAG
>JAFGDC010000404.1 GCA_016932295.1 candidate division CSSED10-310 bacterium | reverse complement strand
TGACTGGTCATCATCCACCGTCCAGCCCGCAAACGCGGCGAAGGCACCCGTCGCCTGCACCGTGATGGCCGCCTGGTACGGCCGTAAGCCGGCGCCGGTGACCGTGAGAATGAATGGCTCGGGACCGCTGGTCTGGTATTCGAACCAGGCGGTTCCAGCACGATCCGTCACCTGGGCCATGCTTACGTCCACTCCATTGCCCACCGCCACCGAGGCGCCTTCGACAAAACCCGCGGCAGTGGCGACAATGACGTGAAAGGAGCCAGCCATGGGGATTTCCACCGGGTGCGTCACCGAGGGTGTCACGGGAAGATCGATCCAGGCAGCCAGTTCCGGATCGCCCAGCAGGTTCAGTTCGTACTGGATCCAGCGATAGACGTTTTCGTCCGCCGCGAAAGGCGCAAAGACCGCCTTGGCTTCGGCGAGGGCCGCGCCGGGCCTGGTGTGACCCAGGTCCAGCAACTGGCACCAGACCTCCCGTTGGATCACATCGGAATAACCAAAGCCGGGATTGCCGGGTGAACCCCAGCCATATCGCGAATTACCGATGAATGCGATGGCCCCGCCGACGGGATTGTACAGGAAGTGTTCCGCGATGGCATCGCGGTCCAGCGCCGCGGGCCAGCACCCGATGGAACTGATGATGAACTGGCGGTCGCCGTTCACCAGGGCATCGACATTACCCCGGGTAATGGAACCGTTCACGCTCATCGACGAATACCAGGCGTGACCGATGTGATTGACCAGTGCCGGGCCGTCGTTCATGGCGGCAATGGCGGCGGCCGGATTGAGATCACCGGCGCTCTGATACAGTTTCGTGATGGGATCGAACCGGGCGGGCACGCACTGGTCATCGATCATGTCCGAGGCCACGGCGCCGTCGGTGTACGGATTGGCCCACAGAATACCCGAAAGAAACAGGGCATCGGTCTGGTATCCGGGAGCAGGGTCGGCCTCGTAGGCGATCGTCTTGTCCACGAACGCGCGCGCCTGCGGGCTGTCTGACACCGGCGCCCGGCCGACGCAGATCTCCGCCAGCAGGTCGACCTCATCGGTCACCTCGCCGAAGATCCCGTCGCCATCGGCGTTCCAATCCCCATCCAGGGCGGCAAAATAGAGATCACAAGGGATATCGTTCTCATCCACCGCCATGCCCGCTTCACAATCCATGGCGAAGGCGGCGCGGAACGGCACGACGCCGGTGTCACCCCCAAGCAGCACATACTCCGTATGCCAGTTCTCGTAGGCATCGATGATGCAGTTGCGCAGTTTCTCGGCATCGTCGACTCCCGGATAGTTGGACAGCACCCATGACACCGTCTTGATCCCAGCGCTCAAACCCTTGACGCGTTTCCACTCGACCAGATCGGCAAAGACCCCGGCAAGCGCATCCGAGGTGATGACCAGGTACGCCATGCTCTGATCCAGTAAGGCAGCTTCCCGTCGGCCTGTCACGGTCTCGGCGCCGGGCGCCGTGGTCAGCTCTATGGTGATCCCCGGCACCTGGTACACCCGTCCACTCAAGGGGCGATACTGCAGCGAGGCCACCAGGAAGAGCGCCCAGCAGCGTCCCCGGCGGCACTGCACGCCGGCGGGCAGCACCAAGTCCCCTGCGGCGGGGAACGCGTCATCGGACGCATAGATCCAATCCGCCGGCGGGACCATCGAAGCATCGTGCACCTGGCTCAGAGGACGGGGCGGTTGCAGCCAATCCACCAGAACGCCTTCCGCCGCAAGCCATGGTTCTCCATGGGATACCGAAAAGGAAACGAGTCTGTGTCCCGGTTCGATTTCGATCCACCAGGCTGTCCGTGGAATCATAGGCATACCGGGCTCACCCCAGGGCAACGCCCCATCCTGGTGCAACCGGACAACAGCGCTGTGGGATACCAACTCCACCGGCGGCGACGGTTGTGAATACCGGACCGCCGCCTGACCCGGACCGCCGGACACCGCCGCGCACACCAGCAGACACGCTGCAATCCACCTGAAACCGTTCATCGAAGCTCCTCTCCCGGGAAACCCGCTCAATTGAGTTCTTGCATAGAAAAAGCCGTAAATCAAGCCGGGCGGTTTCATGCCCCGACCGGTCAAGGCGCTGCTTGGGCGGCTCAGGAGGTTTTCGGCCGGTAGAACCTGATCGGGGTGTCGAAGGGAATTCGTTCGTATGGCGTGATATCGAACAGGTAGGGTTGCATCCGGTCCAGATGGATCCGGCAGTTGCCCCGGTGCGGGCAACGGGTGGCGCAGACATCGCGGTGCACGCGGGGACGGCCCTTGCGGCGGGGGCAGGTGACATAGCACGTCGGAGCGGCGGGGGGGCGAGGAGTGCTCATCTGACAGCACCATTGCGCCTGGCGCGGGCCAGCAGGTCCCAGACCACCTGCATGCCCTCGGTGGCCCGTTTGTTCAGGCGCAGCGCGATGGGAAACAAATGAAAGCCGTCGTTCAGGGTCTCGGAGGGATTGATGTCGATCACCGGGCAGAAGTACCGGCGGTATGCATCGAGACCGATATAATAGGGAGTCGGTACTCCTCCGGAAGTACCCACGATCACCACCAGGTACACTCCCTTGCGCAGCGCCTCCGTGACAGCCTGCATCTCCTCCCCGTAACGCTCGTTGAACAATACCACATCGGGACGGGCTGATCGGCCGCATACGTCGCAGCGCGGAAGCAGGTCCGTGGGGGGGGAGAACGTCCGATAATCCTCCTCCCCGAAGAGCGGCGCCGCCGGCAGGGGCCAGCGCCGCTCGCAGGTATCGCAGCGCGCCCTGAACGCATTGCCGTGGACTTCGATGACGTTGCTGCTGCCGGCCTTCTGATGGAGCCCATCGATGTTCTGAGTACACACCACGACATCGTAGAATTGCTCAAGCCTGGCGGTTACCAAGTGCGCTGCGTTGGGTTCGGCAGCGGCCATCTCCAGGCGGAGCGCATCCACAAACGCCCAGACCCGGTTGAGGTTGTTCGTGATTGCCTCCGCGGTGGCGAATTCAGCAGGATCGTAGTGGGACCACAGGCCGTCCTGATCACGAAAAGTGGGAATGTCGGATTCCTGGGATATGCCCGCCCCGGAAATCAGCAGCACACGCTTCACCGCTGACAGATCGAGTTCGTCCTCCTCGCCGTTTTCCCGCCGGAACCATTTCATGCCCGGTATATTAGCAATCACACCGGTCGAATAAAAGCGGTTAGAAGAGGCAGAGGTATAAAATATGGCGCCGCCGGGCGCGCTCCCCCGGATACGGGACGACCCCAGTTCCTATCAAATTTGGTATCTCATTAAAAAGTAATAACAATCCCGTTATCACCGTCACCGTCATGATGTCGGCGGTGATGCCAGAAGGCGGCTGTGGAACACCCGGGAGAATTCAGGCAGGAGATTGAGGGACGAATCCCATGCTTGACAGGCCTCGAACCGCTTTTCTACAATAGGTGACGATTTAACTACCGAAGGAGGAAACGGAAGATGAGATATCTAGCCATCATGTTCATATGCGCGGTGATGACTGTTGTGCCATATGTCCACGCCGAGAACGCCGCCGCCAAACCCGCACCCGTGACAGATGAATCGTGGACGGACGTGACGCGGGAGATCCGGGGCAATCCGGCTACCGAAAACGGCTGGAAGCGCTTACCGGAAGCCAAGGTGTACCGGGATGCCGCGGGCGATACGTTGAAAGTGACGGGCATGTTCGGCGACATGATCATCGATCTCAAGGAGAACAAGGCGTTTCACCTCAAGGACGGCGAGAGGCAGCCTTCTGAAATCAAGAAAATATTCCAGCGCAATGCCGGCCTGATGCTGGTCATTCAGACGGACACGGTGAAATACCGTATCGAGTTCAAGGAAGAAGTACCCGGCATCAAGTATGTCAGCGGCCTCACCGCCAACGACTGACAGACCGGCACACTGTAGAGCCTGATACCGCGCCCGTGGAAAACATCCTTCCACGGGCGTGGCGCGTTCTGACATGGACTCTCGGGGGTACACAGGATCGCCAAGTTGTCGCCATGAACCGGCGCGGGCGTCATGATTATCCTGGGAAGTGCTTATTCGATACGGATTTTCAAGTTCCGGAGGAAATGCAGATCATCCTCGCTGAAATCAAGATCGCTTTCCAATTCCTCGAAATCCGCATCCAAACTCCGCTGCAGGATGGTTCCGATGAGGATTCCCAGGGTCGCCTGGTATCCCCTCTCCGACAATTCATCGACAATTTCACGGATCTCCGACGATGCATAGAGCGCGTTGTAAATGGCCTGTTGAAGCTTGTTGTTGAGTCGATCTCGTTCTTCCATTCGTTGACCTCGATGAACCAATATCCACCAACGGTAAAAATTATACGATCCACGCATCCGAGAAGCAAGAATTTACCATTAAAAAGGAAGAGAAATATCGATGACATATCAATTTTTTGATACTGCGACCGATGGTCGCGCGGGGCAAAGGAAAAGGTCGTGTACGGCGCATGACGGCAGTGAAGGAGCATGGCGCTCCGAACCGGCCGACCACAGTATTGACAATACCGGTCTCCATGGTAGGGTACTGTACCTTTAGCAGTTTTCACTTGATGCCGGAACTCCGGAGCCCTGCTGATTCTTGTCCGGGAGGCGTTGGAAAACTGCGGTTGGGGCGATTGGCGGACGGTTCTCGGGAACAGCCGCCGCAACTTTTTGCGACACCACTGACGAACCGGGAGAAAAACGATGCTCAAAGAACAAGCGAAACCCATCGTGTTGACGATCCTGTTGCTGCTGGCGATCGTTCCCGCCACCCCCGCCGCCGACGGGTCCACGGGCGCACATGATCCCGCCCAGTCTCACACCCCACACGGCACGGCGGACCTCGGCAGCACCCTTCCCCTGTGGGCGGGACTGCCTTTCGCGGGCATTCTCCTGACCATCGCGCTCATGCCATTGATCAACGACAAATTCTGGCACCATAACTACGGCAAGCTCTCCGCCATGTGGGCGGCGGTCTTCGCGATCCCTTTCCTGGTCTTCCACAAGGGCATCGCGCTCCACGAAATCCTGCACATCTACCTCACCGATTACTTTCCCTTCATCATTCTGCTCTGGGCGCTCTTCACCATCTCAGGCGGCATAATCGTCCGCGGCAGCCTGCGCGGAACACCGCTCATTAACGTATCACTGCTGGTGATAGGCACCCTCATCGCATCGTGGGTGGGCACCACCGGCGCCGCCATGCTGCTCATCAGACCACTCATCAGGGCCAATAAACAGAGACGCTTCAAGGTGCACATCATCATCTTCTTCATCTTCCTGGTCGCCAATATCGGCGGCAGCCTCACTCCCCTTGGCGATCCACCCCTTTTCCTGGGTTTCATCCACGGCGTGCCATTCTTCTGGACCCTGCGCATGATCAAACCGATGTTCACCATCGCCGTCATGCTGCTGGCGATCTTCTATTTCCTCGATCGGCACTACTATCTCAAGGAACATGAAGAGGTGAGACTGGACAACCAGAAGCCGGCAAATGGCAAAAACGGGAACGACAAAATCCGCATCCAGGGACTGCACAACCTGCTGTTTCTGGGCGGCGTCCTGGGCGGGGTGTTGCTCAGCGGCATATGGCACGCCGGTGAAGTCTCCATCTTCGGCATCCATGTCCCCATTCAGAACCTCACCCGCGACGGCCTGCTCATCGCCATGGGACTGCTGTCCCTGAAATTCACCTCGACCGCCATCCGCACCGACAACGAATTCAGTTGGGAGCCAATCCGCGAAGTGGCCTACCTGTTCGCCGGCATCTTCATGACCATCATCCCCGTCCTGGCGATTCTGAAGGCAGGCGAAAACGGCTCGATGGCGTTCATCGTCGCCTTCACCAGGGAACCCTACCACTTTTTTTGGGTAACCGGCCTGCTCTCAAGCTTTTTGGACAACGCCCCCACCTATCTCACCTTCTTCAACACCGCCCTTGGCAGCCTTCATCTGACCGAACCACAGATCGCTGAAGCAATGCGCCTCAGCGCCGAAACAGTCAGCGCACATTTCGGATCGGCAGTCGCGGAACGCTGCGCTGAATTCAGCAGGCTGCTGTTGGCCATCTCCACCGGCGCGGTCTTCATGGGCGCCAATACCTATATCGGCAATGCGCCGAACTTCATGGTTAAAAACATCGCCGAGGAAAGCGGAATTGAGATGCCCAGCTTCTTCGGTTACATCGTCAAGTATTCCGCTCCTATCCTGCTCCCGCTCTTCTTCATCGTGACCCTCATCTATTTTGTTTGAGTTGGAGGAATCTCATGGCCAAGGACTATGTTGAAATAGTGTTCGAGGGCAGCCACAAGCTGCTGAAGGGCTTCATGTTCGGGCTCTTCGTGGATAGCTTCAAGGAAGTCGATTTCTTTTGCAACAGGGATTTCAACATTCACGCCCGCAGCTTTATCCAACAACTGAAGGACCATCTGGGCACCCGACCGGAACATACCCACATGATCCTGCAAACGGATAAACTGCAAGAGGTCAAAATCAATCTTGAGAAGGTGAAGGATTGCCTCCATCTGACCATCCTGGAAATCAGGCCGCTGGTAAGCGCCTACACGGAATTCAGCTTCAGCGCCTATACCGAAAAGGATGGCAGGCGGCTGCGGGCGCTCCTGCGCGATTCGCTTCCCGCAGGGGTCGAACTTGCCGGCTTTTCCGAATCCAGCGTGCAGAAAGCGCCCGAGGGCAAGGGGATCGAAATGTACGCTCCGCTTCACGACTATGAACTGCACGCCCACGGCAGGCTGAACGGGGAAGTCGGACCACTGATCCGCTTCTGCTGGAAACTCCTGCACGAAAGCCTGGTGACCCTCAAGGAAATCCACCTGGTCAATGCGGAATAAACGTTACCGGCACCCGTTCAACTTCCATTCAACATTGCTGCGCGTTCTCACCCTGGTGTCGCCCTCGCTGATCAATGGATCTTCACTCCGCCATTCGCACTTGTGAGGATGGCGGCGGGGGCCCGCCGCTCAAACCAGGGCGCGGCTGGCGCCACGCGCTCCCTTTGCTGGCGCTACGCGCTTCCTTTGCTGGCGCCACGCGCTTCCTCTGCTGGCGCCACGCGCTTCCTCTGCAATCCCCAATCTCTTAATCCGCAATCCACAATCCCCAATCCGCATCAGTGAGGATGGCGGCGGGGGCCCGCCGCTCAAACCAGGGCGCGGCTGGCGCCACGCGCTCCCTCTACTGGCGCCACGCGCTTCCGATGCTCAGGCGCCGCGGCGGCGTTTTCTCCTCAGCATTCCCGACAGTTCCCGCAATTCAGGTATCCGCAGGAGATAAGCACATCCCAGGTAGCCCGCCACCGAACCAACCACGCCTCCCGTGAACAACAGAATATTGATGCACCGCGTCGGACCGCGCGTCCAGTCGCCGGCAGCGGCGAGCAGGTACAAAACGAGTGCGGCAGGCAGGCAGGCGGCGGCCATGCGGCCGATGCCGGGCAGAATGTCACCCGCGCGGACGGCTGTCGAGACTTTTCGTCGTAACAGCATGAAGTATGCGGCCAGTTGCGCGGCAGTGGAGAGAGACAGCGCCAGGGCCAGGCCGCGAACCGCCATGGAGCGGATCAGGATGAAGCCCAGGGTGGCGGTCAGGACCACCCCTGCAGCACCCACTGCCAGCAGCGTATTACGATCGTCCAGGGCAAAATAGACTTTTTTCACGATATTGATCCCGGCCACCGCCAGGAGAAACGGCGCCAGGAGCATGAGGGTATCGGCGGTGATCAGGGTATCCTGCCATGTAAAGCTGCCGTGCCGGTAGAGCATGGCGACCAGGGGCACCCTGAAGGCGGTGACGAACAGGACCGACGGCAGCAGTACGAAACAGGCCAGGCGCAAGGAATAGACCAGGTGACCACGGACATCGGACCACCGCTCCTCCGCCACCGCCCGGGCCAATACCGGCATGATGGCGCTGCCGAGTCCTACCCCGATCATCCCCTGGGTCAGGTCAACGAGGCGGTTCGCGTTCCAGTAATGGCTCACTGCGCCGGCCGGGAGAAATGAAGCCAGCAGCCGCAGGACCATGATATTGATCTGGGCGAAAATGCCGATCAGGACCACCTTGCCCATCTCACCCATGAATCGTTTGAAACGGGGCGAGAAGTCCAGTCGCAGGCGGGGCAGCCGCCAGCGGGCGACCAGCAGGGGCAGTTGGATTAACAGGTGCAGCAGGCCGCCGGCGAGCACCCCCACGACCAGGGATTGGATGGGGACCTTCATGACGCCGCCAAGGCAGACGGCAGCGGCGACCACCGACAGGGAAACCAGGCCTGGTGCGATCTTTGGCACGAAGAAATGACCGCGATGGTTGAGAATGCCCTCGCAATAGGAAACCAGACTCACCAGGATCACGAAAGGGAACAACCAGCGGGTAAGATCGATGGTGAGCGCTAGTTGTTCCGGATC
>JAFGDC010000041.1 GCA_016932295.1 candidate division CSSED10-310 bacterium | reverse complement strand
TACCCCTGCACAAGCGGATCTATCAGGCGGTCAATGACCTGCCGAAGGTCGGTACCGCTCCTCCCAGTCCAACCCTGGATCGACTCATCGTCTTCGAGGCGGAATCCCCTACCACCAGGTTCAGCATCGAGGAAATGCGCCGCCGTGAAGCCGATCTGTGGGAGCAGCGCCGTGGTGGGAAAACACCCATTCGCTGAATCCCGCGCCGGAACAAGTCAACGCTCGGTATCATTGAGGCGCCGCCTCATGCCCCCGACATCCTTCCGGCGGGACCGCGTCGATCCCCTACAGGTGTCCTGGCTTGCGTGACCCTGCTTTTTTCCGCGGCGCCGCGTGGCACGCCGCCCTGGTGAACGCCGGCCGGGAGCCGGCTCCCGGTACGGGTGAGGCACGGGTGACGGATTGATCACCGACCGGGATCTTGCTATGATGTGCTGCACTTCGGTCGATACCGAGCAACCCTGGAGGGCAACATGAAGGACGTGGTCAAGGCGCATGGCGTGGCGTCGCTCGATCTGGAACGGCATATGAGCGAGATGGCGGGGCGGGATATCCAATTCACCGGTGCGGTGCAGCGGTTGCGAAGGGTCGGCTGGGGCGCCTTCATCGTGGTGCGGTTGCCGCGCTCACTGGTGCAGTGCGTGGCGTCATCGGAAGGATTGGATTACGATCTCGACAAGCTGCGCGAGGGTGATATCGTCACTATTGATGGCAAACTGGTGGCCGCCAGGATCAAGGATATCACCATTTCGCCGCGTACCGTCGAAGTGCAGGTGACCGCCATTCGGGACATAGTGAAGATCGCGGAGCCACTCCCCATAGATCTCGCCAAGAAGGAACTCAACCTGAACCTCGATACCAAGCTTGACTGGCGGCCCATCAGCCTGCGGCATCCGCTGGAGCGCGCCGTCTTCAAGATCGAGGAAGGAATTTGTCGTGGATTTCGAGATGCGCTGCTGGCGCAGGATTTCACCGAGATCCATACCCCCAAACTGGTGTTCGCCGGCGCCGAGGGCGGCGCCAATATCTTCAAGGTGGAGTATTTCGGCCGCTCCGCCTTTCTGGCGCAGTCGCCCCAGTTTTACAAGCAGTACGGTGTGGGTATTTACGGCCGGGTGTTCGAAGTGGCGCCGGTGTTCCGCGCCGAAAAACACCAGACTTCCAGGCATCTCAACGAATATACCAGCCTCGACTATGAAATGAGCCCGATCACCGGACATGAAGAAATCATGGGACTGGAAATCCTGGTGCTCAGGTATATCCTGGCGCGCCTGCGCGCCGAATACTCCTACGAACTGGAGATGACGGGCGCGCGGCTGCCGGAACTGGGCGAGGAAGTCCCCCGGGTGACCCTGGCGGAAGCCCATGACATCATCCACCGGGAATACGGCAAGGACTTCCGTGGTGAACCGGACCTCGAACCGGAAGCGGAACGACTGTTATGCAGGTGGTCTGCGGAACACCGCGGTTCAGAGTTCATCTTCGTGACCCATTATCCGTCTGAGAAACGACCTTTCTATGCCAAGGACGATCCCGCCGCACCCGGCACCACCCTCAGTTTTGACCTGTTGTGCCGTGGCCTGGAAATCACCACTGGCGGGCAGCGCATCAATGACTACGAGGAACAGGTAGCCAAACTCCGGAGTTTCGGCATGAATCCGGATGAGTTCCAGTCGTTCCTTCAATTCCATAAATACGGCGCACCGCCCCACGGCGGTCTCGGCATGGGACTGGAACGTCTGACCGCGCAGTTGCTGGGTCTGGAAAATATCCGGGAAGCCACCATGTATCCTCGTGACATCAAGCGCCTGACGCCGTAACGAATGGCGGGGATCAACTAGCAGCCGTGAATGGGTGCCGCGACCGGAAAAGGTCGTGCGCGGGTGCGCTGGTATCCGGGGAGCACCGCTTCGTTCCTCATCTCCGGTATGTTCCGGCCATGGATTGGAAAGGCTGCCGTCTGCTGATATGATTGCGGCGGAGGTGGCTGTGGACGATTCAGCGGTGGTCGTAAGGGAAACCGAGGCGCTCTGCGCCGAATGTATCAAGGTGGTCCCGGCGAGAACGATCGAAGTCTCTGGCGCGATCTACCTGGAAAAGAACTGCCCGCAGCACGGTACGGCACGGGTACTCCTGTCGAGGCATCCCTGGTACTGGCGGGAACTCGATGGTTTCTACCTGGCTCTGATGAAGAAATCCCGGCGACAGCGCGATTTCATTATCCGCCTTACGGATCGATGCAACATGGAATGTTGTATCTGCCTGGCCAGCGCCAATGAACGGCCGGTTCCCGATCTGCCCCTGGATGATTTGCGCCGATTCCTGCGCGGCCGCCATCGTCACAAGATCGACCTGATGGGTGCGGAACCCACTGTCCGTGATGACCTGGAAGACGTCATCAGGACCGTCAAGGCCAGCGGCAATATCGCATCGCTGCATACCAACGGTATCAAACTGGCTGATTTCGCCTATGCGGAACGACTCAAAGCGGCCGGCCTCAACGAGGTGCACCTGCAGTTCGATGCGCTCGACGACGACTCGTACATGCGGATCAGGGGCATGCCAATGACGGCACTGAAACGGCGGGTTCTGGATAACCTCCGGCGGCTGAACATCG
>JAFGDC010000403.1 GCA_016932295.1 candidate division CSSED10-310 bacterium | reverse complement strand
GGGCGTCGGGGTGGTGGTGGGGGTACGGGTCGGTGATGAGGTGGGCGTGAAGGTGGGGGTCTGGGTCGGGGTCTGCGTCGGCGTGGCGGTGGGCGGATCCGAGACCGAGACAGGCATGGAGGCGGTGTCCATATCGCCGTCGGCATCGGTCACCCGGACCGCGGCGGTGTACGTGCCTGCCGATGCCCACACATGGGTCTGCGCCACACCCTGATCACCCGATGGATTGAAGGTGACGCCGTCGTATTCCCAGTCCCATTCATACAGCACGATGCTGTCGGGATACGAGGTGGAGCCGGCCGCCGAATAGGAGCCTGACTGGTTGACATAGAGAGAACCGTCGCCGCCGATGGCGGCGGTGGGCTCGAGATCGTTGACCGTGACCTGGGCGGTGTCGTAGCCCTCCAGAAGTGTATCGGTGACTTCCAGGCCGACCTGGTACACGCCGTCGGACATCCAGGTCGAGGCGGGCTGATCCGACGTGCTGTCATCATACTGGCTATCGTTGTCCAGATCCCAGGCATACTCTATGGGATCGCCGTTGGGGTCAAAGGACGCGGTGCCGTCCAGCAGGAGTTGTACGCCTTCGTCGACCTCGTATGGTCCGCCTGCTTCCGCAATCGGCGCGATGTTGGCTTCCACCACCACGTAGGTGTAGCTGTTGTCGTCCATGCTGATGTCATCGTTGAAGACGCCGTCGTCCCAGACCTTGAGTCCGATCTGCACGGTGCCGGGCGTGGAGAAGACATGGTTGACGGTGGCATATTCCGGTCCCTGGTAGGTGTCGAAATTCCAGGGCTGGCCGTCGAGATCCCACCAGTACGAGGTGATGGAGTCGCCGGGATCGATGTCGTAGGAGCCGCTGCCGTCCAGTTCGACGGCCAGGCCGGCGGTGCAGGAATAGGGTCCGCCGATGACCGAGAAGGGGGCATGGGGCGGTTCCACCACGTGAATCAGGCAGTACGCGGTGTCCTGCTGGACCGGGCTTGAGTTGTCCGTGACCCGCAGCGCTACCTGGTAGTCCCCGAGTTCGGTCCAGGTGGTGCAGCATTCGCCCGTCAGGCATTCGTCGAAGATGCCGTCCTCATCCAGGTCCCATTCGTAATCGACTATGGTCTTGGTTGGGTCGAGATGGTAGGACCCGGTGCCGTCGAAGCATAACTCCATGCCCTGGCCCCAATACATCTCGTTCACGCTCGACCCATTGGCCTTGATGACCGATACCGGCGGCCTGGTGAAGAGCGAGGAACTGAGCATGATGACGGACCACGGAGTGCTGAGGTTGATGTGCGAACTCGGCCAGTTGCCGGCGTTCCAAGACCCGTTGCTGGTTTGATCGCCGACCAGGTACTTCTTGAGGCCGTAATCCGGATCGTTGTACCAGTCCAGACCGGTGGCGTTCAGCGTGATCACGGGGTTGGGCCGAGCCAGGCGCATGGCCTTGACGAACGCGTATGATCCGTAGGTGTTGTCGACGCTCCAGAAGCTCGACCAGTTGTTGGCAAAGTAATCCTCGCCGCCGGTCCACAGCGGGTCGGTGGTTTCGATCCCATCGAAAGCGAGCTGCACCATGGCGGATGCGGTGGTGGAGAACCAGCCGTAGGAGCCGGCCGAAGCGGACGTGTAACCGAAGGTACCATACGTGGTGTTATGGCTGTAATTCAGCCATAGCAGATTTTCATCCTTTATCCATTGGGGAATCGCGATGCCGAAGTAGTCTTCCGCGGCCGTCATGCCGATGGCGGCCCACTGGCAGGCCGAGTTGTCGGCGTCGCTGTTCCAACTGTAGCGCCAACCGCCGCGGTTGCTGCCGGCATCGTCGAGACCGTAGGCGTACATGTCGACCATGTCAGTCAGGACATCCAGGTATGAACGGCCTGCGATGTTTGCCGCACCTGTTTCCACGATGGTCTCAGGCGTGTTGGTGGCGGCGATGGCGTCCATGATCATGCCGCCCTCGTAGATCGGCCGGTTGGTATCGCCGGAGATACCCAGGCCGTTGCCATTGCTGTCCGGATCACCGCCGGCCTGCACCGAGATCTCCGTTGCGTACAGCGTGGTGAACAAGTAACGCAGACCGAACAGAACCGTCTCCACGTACGGGTCTTCCTCGAGGTCGCCGAGCTCCAGGTGGCCGTTGATTTCGAATGACTGGATGGAGGAACCTGTGATGGAACAAGAATAGGTTGTGCTGTACCACCAGGAGCCGTAATTGGTGCTGGTGCGTTGCTGCTGCTTGTGGATGTACCACAAGCCGTCATCCACCGCCATGTCGGCTTGCACATCGAGCGACTTGGGCTGCATCAGCATTGGATAGGTGTCCGTGACCTCCCGGCCTTCCCCGTCACGGATGATCAGCGTGGCTGAAATGGGTTGCCCTTCCGAGATGCCGGTATATTGATGAGTCGCCTCGATCTCCCATTTGTCGGTTACCGTGTGCGGCCCGTCGGAATAGCCGTCGCCGAAATCCCATTCGTAGGTCAGCGGCGTCATTATTCCCTTGGCGGTACCCTTCAGGATCACGGTCTTGCTCTGTGTGGTGCGGCCGGTATCCTCGAACCAGACCGGGTGCGGCACTTCCTGCTCACCCTCGAATTGCCAGGGCACGCAGATCGCCATGGGCAGCGTGCTGAGATACACGGAAGTGCTGTCGGAATCGGAATGACCGGCCTCGTCGAAGACAGTCAATGTTGCGGTGAAACTGGTCTGTGCCGGGATCTCGGTGGATATGCTCACCGCGTCGATCTCGTTCCAGCCGGGTACATCCGTATCGCAGTAAATCCTGATGGTATCGGTGGTGAAGGAAGGATCGATGACGGCGGTGAGGTAGTCGTTGCAGGCAGTGGTGTCGGTTCCGGTCCAGATCTCCACTAGGTTGTCGCCGCTGTCGTACCCTTCGATCTTGGTCACGAAACCTGGATTGAACGTTTCGTGGATGCGGATTGTGCCGATGTCAATTTCCTCTGCGTAGGTCAGCTCGAGCCAGTGCTCGCCGTCATCGGCAACAGCGGTCTTCCAGGCCTGGACATTGTCGCTGCATGACGTAACATTGGGTTCTCCGGTGGCTTTCATGGCCGAGTAACTGGAGGGGATTTCACTGCTGGCGGTTGCGGAAACCGCCCACAGCTTGGTGAAGCCGGCAAGTTCAGTATAGGTGTGGATGGGTTTAATGCCGCCACCTGTGGCGCCGTCGCCGAAGGTCCACTGGTACTGGACTATGCCGTTGTCATCGGTGGAGTTGGAGCCGTCGAGGACGATGGGGGTATCGAGATGGCCGAAATATGGTCCGCCGGCATTGGCTATTGGGTCGTCCGAACCCGTGATGGTGAAGGTGGTGGTATCCACATCGAACTGGCCGGCATTGTCGTACACCGTCAGGGAGATATCACATTCACCGTACGCGTTGTAGTCGACCGTGGCTCCGGCGGTGGTTTCCTCGAAATCGTCCAGCCACACGGTCCCGCCGTTGACGACCGTGCCTTTGCGCAGCGGCGCTTCGCTCGAGTAGTCGGAATCGTAGAGCAGCGTCCAGGTCGGCTGGCCGCTTTCCCGGTAGTAGTACAAAGCGCCCGCGGTGGGTTTCAGCTCGATTTTGAAATCGTACCAGACGCCCGCCGAGAAGCTTCCGACGGTTCCGCGGTTGTTGCCGTCCTCGTAGATCAGCAGGGATGTTCCGTTGAGATAAACGGCGTACGGCAGGTTGGTGTAGCTGTTGCCAGTGGTTTCATCCTTGAATCCCCACATGCAGGTGACGCTGCCTTCCGCCATCAGTTTGGCCTGAATAAACATGCCGCGGTTCCTGGGGTAGCTGTCCCTGCTGAAGCAGAAGTGCACCCAACTGCTGGCCCCCACCATCCGGAGCGCGTTGTCCTGGGTGATGCCGATGGAGGCGTACCATTTTTCGGCGTCGAGATAGGTGCCGTCGAAGGTGTCACGGCCGAGATTCCACGCGTAGGCGATCAACTCCACGTCGTCCGTCGAGCCGGTGCCGTCCAGTGGAATGGTCCAGTGGCCGTCCACCGCATCACCCTCCAGCGCGGTATAGGGGCCGCCGGCGTCGGCCACCGGGGGATCGTTGGCCGAGACGGTGACCGTCATGGTGTCGTCATCCGATTGCAGGGCATTGTCCCGGACCGTCAGTGTGACGAGGTATATCCCGATGGCATCGTACACGTGGGTCGGGTTGACTCCGGATCCGGAACCACCGTCGCCGAAATCCCACTCATAGTCGTAGATGCCATAGTCGTCTGTCGAACCTGAACCGTCGAACTGCACCGTCCACTGCCCCTGGACGGCATCACTTTCGTCCAGGTTCTGATCGGGACCGGCGTCGGCAACCGGTGGATCATTGAGCGCCACCGTCACCTCCGCGGTGTCCGTGTGGCTCTGCAGGGCGTGGTCGTGGACCGTGAGGCTCACGTTGTAGGTACCGGTCGCCGCGTACGCATGGGTCGGATTCGCCTCCGCGCTGGTGCCGCCGTCATCGAAATCCCATTCATACGAGCAGATGCCGTTGTCATCGGTGGTTCCGGCCGATGAGAAGATGACCGTCCATAACCCGCCCGCGGCGGCGGCTTCGTTTACTGCATATGGACCGTTGGCTTCCGCTACCGGAGCGCTGCCGGGGGACAGGGTCACCGTGGTGAGGTCGGTGTCGGTCTGCATGGCATTGTCAGTGACCGTCAGCGTCAGGTTGCACGATTCGTACAGGTAGTATTCGCCGGATTCACCCGCCGCCAATTCGCGCCAGTTGTCCATGGTCTGAGCGCCGCTATTGACCACCAGCCCCCGTCGCAACGGCGATTCCGAGGAGTAATTCGAGTCATAGATCGTCGACCAGTCCGTGGCGCTGGATTCCTTAAAATAATATATGGCGCCGGCGCCGCCTTTCAGCTCGATCTTGATATCGTACCAGGTGCTGAAGCTGTAAGGAATGATGCTGCCCCGCGAGGTGCCGTCTTCATAAACATAGAGAGTGCCACTATAGAAATACAGCGCGTAAGGCATGTCCGTATAACTCGTCCCCGCGTTGTTGTCCTTCCAGCCGATCATGAAGTTGCCGCTTACCGGGCAGACCGACACTTCGATGCGTTGGCCCTCGCTTCTCACCATGGCTTTCCGCGTGAAGCAATAACGGTTTCCCCAGGCGCTCGCGCCACTGATGGTGATCTGGTCATTCTGTACCACGTTGTCCGAGCATTCCCATTTCGCGGCATCGATTTCAGCACCATCGAAGCTGTCTGTCCCGAAGTCCCACAGGTAGGAAAAAATCCCGTAATCGTCACTGGATCCGCTGCCGTCGAAGGGAATCATCCAGGCCCCGCAATCCGCCACGCTTTCAGGCAGGACGTACGGTCCTCCGGCATCGGCCGCAGGGCCGGCGCTTACCGAACAGGTGACCGTGGTGGCATCGGTATCCGATTGCCCGGCGGCGTCCTCGACCGTGAGCGACACCGGGTAGGTACCGGCATAATACCGCAAGGTCGGCTGCGCATCGCTGCTCTCCAGGGAGCTGACCTGGAAGTTGTCGAACGTGGCATCGGTCTGGTACGTGGACAGGCCGATCAGGCCCTCACTGTATGTGGTGTCCCGGGCGACGCACATCAGGTTGCCGTCGATGTAGGCCAGGAACAAGCTCCCACGAACCTCGACGGTGAGATGATAGACATGACTCAGTTGCACATCCCAGTAAAGGTCGTTTTCACACAGGTTGGTATTGGCGCCGTTCGCCACCCGGTAGAATAATATGTCGTCGGAACTCCGGCCTCTGAAGAGCAACTTGTAGTAGTTGTGCAGATCCCTGGCGCGGAACAGGATATGCACTTCCTGGCCGCCACCGCCGTTGATGGTGACATCGACATCGACACGGAAATCGGTCAGATGTGCACTGTTGTCGTCCAGGTAGGTATCGGTCCGCGAAAGACTGGTATTACTCTGGTTGTAGGCATTGTCGATCACCGACCATGCGCCGGTGGAGACCCACCAGCCGTCGGCGTTGCCGTCATCGAAATTGTCACCGAAGTCGGCGTCGGTATCCCATGTGTAGGAGACTAGGCCTTCCGTGTCGGAAGAACCCGTTCCGTCGAGCTGGACGGTGTAGATACCGCCGCTGGCGTACGTTTCATCGAAGGTGTAGGGGCCGCCGGCATCGGCCACCGGGTCGTCGCCCTCCACGATGACCTCGGCCGGCTCCACCGCCGCGTTGCCGTCCGTATCGGTGACGGTCAGCCGCGCCGTGAACACGCCCTCGTCCACGTAGGTGTGCGATGTGGTGTTCACGCCGCTGTCGGTGCCGCCGTCGCCGAAGGTCCACTCCCAGCCCGAGATACCGCCGCCGGGATCAGTGGTGCCGCTGCCGTCAAAGGCGGCGAGGCCATTTTTGGCGATGGTCTGATGTGACGGTGTGATATCCGCCAGCGGCCAGCCCGTTGGTACGCCGTACGGCATCTGGCCCCATGGCGGCGCGGAGATGCCCAGTGTATAGCCGTTGGTGACGGAGGTGTTGATCTGGACACGGGTACCGAAGGTGACGGCACCAGTGCGGGGATAGTACCAAAGGTTGCGTCCCGAATAGTCGCTCGCCACGATGTCGATCATGCCGTCGCTGTTGAAATCGAAGGCGTCGTACGCGGCATGGTTGCCGGGATCGAGCGTCGCGACGTAGCCTGCCTCGGTCCAGGTGCCGTCCCCGTTGTTCTGGGCGAACATGGTGTCGCCGCTGCTGCCGGAAATGCCCAGGATGTCCACGTCGCCGTCGTCGTCGAAATCGCCGGCCGCCACGCCGTAAGGATCGGAGCCCACATCATAGATCAAGGTGCCCGCATCGAACGTACCGTCACCGTTGCCGAGGTAGACGTAAAGATAGCCTGTACTATAATGGCCCCGCACGAAATCGAGATTGCCGTCATTGTTGAAATCGGCGGTGTCGATATCCCGGCCGCTGCTGGCGATCGTCAGGGGCGTGCCGGTGAAGGTGCCGTCGCCGTTGTTGAGGAAAATCCCCACCTGGTTGCCGCCGGAACCCCCGATAAAGTCCTGGTGACCGTCATTGTCGAGATCACCGCTGGCCATGCCGTACATCGGTGAAGAATAGGAAAGCGTTCCCGCCAGGCTCGCGCAGGTGAAGGAGTCCGCGCCGTCATTGAGGAACAGGTAATAGTCGATATAGGAACCGTTGCGCCGGCCGGTGACGAAATCGAGATCCCCGTCGCCGTCGAAATCGTTGATGGCGGCACCACGCAAGGCATCATTATAGGCGATGTGCTGGACGAAGCGATAATCCGTGAACCCGCCGTGCCCGTCACAGGCTGCATAATAGATTAAGCCGTTGTCGTCCGTGGCGATGATGAACGTGTCACTCCACGGTATGGCCGTGACTGTCACCGTCGGCGTGAGCGTCGGTTCCGGCGTCACCGTCGGTTCCGGGCTGGGCGTCCGGGTCGGTTCCGGACTTGTGGTCCAGGTTGGCTCGGGGGTCGCGGATGGTTGTGCTCCAACCATCGAACAGGCGACCAGCAGGGCCGTTGCAACCAGTGCTGCAGATAAAGATCTCTTCACATCAACCTCCGTAAAAAACCAACTGATTTAATGATGATGACCACCGTACCGCAATCGTTCTTCATGGCCATACCCATTGTGAATCCGGGTGTGGAAGACCGGAATGCTTGACGACACCCACCAGTTCAATCTAGATCCTAATGATTCAGAGTATAAAATAGTACCGAATAAAAATGCAAGGTTGAAGTGCGCACACCAACTCCCTCGGCGCGGTGCCTGAAACGAAAGAATCGGGGGGCGGGGATTGCCCCGCCCCCGCCTCTCATGGCAACGCTTCCGACAGGTCCTCGCCGAGGAACTGCCGGGTGTGCATGGCGCAGTATCGCGCGCGCCTGGCAAGCAGTTCATGGTGCGTGCCGGCTTCGACTATCCGGCCGTTCTCGATGAACAGGATGCGATCGGCATTGCGTATGGTGCTGAGCCGGTGCGCTATGATGAAACTTGTCCGGCCCTGCAGCAATGCCTCCAGCGCGGTCTGGATGTCATGCTCGGTCTCCTGGTCCACCGACGAGGTGGCTTCGTCCATGATGAGAATGGCCGGGTCCGCCAGGATGGCTCGAGCGAGGGAGATCAACTGTTTTTGGCCGGTGGAAAGGGGCGCTCCGCCGTCATGCAGCAGGGTTTCGTACCCATTCTCGAGCGCCGTGACGAAGCCATGGGCACCGGCGCGCCCGGCCGCCTGCTCCACCTCGCCATCCGTCGCCTCGAGCCTGCCGTATCGGATATTGTCACGGATCGATCCGGAAAACAGGCGTGGCGTCTGCAGGACGATACCCATCTGGGAGCGCAGCCAGTGGATCGTTCGCTCCCTGAGATCAACACCGTCCACCAGGATGCTGCCCGAGTTCGGCTCATGGAAGCGGGACAGCAGGTTCACTATGGTGCTCTTGCCCCCGCCGGTTGGACCCACCAGGGCGATGGTGTCGCCCGGTTCCACGGTGAGTGAGAAATCATGCAGCACCTGCTCCCGGCCGGTATAGGAGAAATTCACCCGGTCGAATGTCACGGCGCCGCGTATGCGTCCGCCCGCAACCGCCGCGGGGGTATCGATGATTTCCGGGGAGGTGTCGAGCAGGCCGAACAATCTCTCCGCGGAAGCCTGGGTTTCCTGCAGTTGACCGAATACCCGGGCGATTTCGGTGGCGGGATCGAAGAAACGGCGGGTGTAGGAGATGAACGCCACCATGGTTCCCACCGTCAGGCCGCCACCGGTGGCGTAATGCCCGCCCACCGCAACCACCAGGGCGGTGCCGGTGATGCCAAGGACGTGGATAATCGGCAGGAACAGCGCATTGAGCAGCGCCGCCTGGAAGGAGTCCTGAAACATGGTCCCGGACAATTGCCGGAACTCATCCGCGCACCACTGCTCGCAGCCCAGGGATTTGATCACCTTGATACCGTCAATGCTCTCACTGTAGTTGGAGGTTATCTCCGAGTTGAGTTTTCTCACCCGCCGGTACATCCGCAGGATGCGTTTCTGAAAGGACATGGAGACCGCCAGCATGACCGGCACCAGGACAAGGACCAGCAGCGCCAGTCGCCAGTGCACGGTGAGCATGGTGGCGGCCAGCAGGGCCATCATGGTGAGTCCCCAGATAAAGTCCACCGCACCCCATGTGATGGTCTCGCCTACTCTCTGCGAGTCGCTCATCAGGCGCGCCATGATCCAGCCGCTGGGCGTTTTGTCGAAGAACGAGAGAGACAAGCGCTGGAGATGGGTGAATCCCTGCTGGCGCAGATCCCGCATGACCCGGGCGCCGACCCTGCCGCAGCCGTCGATGAACGCCCAGACGATGACCGCCTGTGCAATCACCAGGATGAGATAGCCCGCCGCCCCCTGATAGATGACCCCGCGGTCGCCGGGGATCACGCCGGCATCGATGATGTGCCTCACCACCAGGGGGAAACACACCTCCACGGCGGCCATCAGCGCCATTGAAGCCACTATGGCGGTATACCGCCGGCGATAGGGGACCAGCAACCCCATCACCCGGCGCCATACCGTCCCATCAAATCGCCTGTCGAATTCCTGCTCGATATTTCCATGCCTTGTCATGGCGTAATTCCTTCTTTAATTGTGCCTGTCGGTCGCAAAGTCGTTCGTGCATGCTTCGATAGATGCCACCGCACGCGATCAGTTCCTCATGGCTGCCGTCCTGCACCAGCCGTCCTTGGTCCAGCACGAGAATGCGATCAGCTCCCGCCGCCGTGCTGAGACGGTGGGTGATGATGAAGGTGGTTCTGCCGTCCACGCACCCGCGAATGGCGGCGCAGACCGCCGCCTCGGTTTCGCTGTCGAGTGCCGAGGTGGTGTCGTCCAAAATCAGGATCGGGGTGTGTGCCAATAGGGTGCGGGCCAGCGCCACGCGCTGCTTCTGGCCGCCGGAAAGCGTCACGCCGCGTTCGCCCACCATGGTTTCGTAGCCGTCGGGAAACTCGCCGATGACTTCATCCACGGCGGCGAGCACGGCCATGGCGCGGATATCGGCGTGACTGGCCCCGGGTGCGCCGAACGCGATGTTTTCACGCAGGGACCGCGAAAACAGGAATGGTTCCTGCAGCACTATCCCCACCCGTGACCGCACCTCCTGTTTGGTGAACCTCCGCAGTTCGCGGCCACCAATATAGATGGCCCCGTCGTAATCGTCGTAGTAGCGGCCGAGAAGATGCATCATGGTGGTCTTGCCGGCGCCGGTGGCGCCCAGCACGGCTACCGTCTGCCCAGGTTCGACGCGGAACGAGATGTCCCGCAGGATACGATCCCGTCCGTATGAAAACCCGACGTCGCGGAATTCCACCGCACCGCGGAATTCCCCATCGGCGCCGGCGCCCTCGGTCAGGCGCTCTTCCGGCATGCCGAGGATTTCCCTGATCCGACGCAACGATACCGAGGCTCGTCCCATTTCTCCCAGCAAGCGACCAACCTGCCGCACCGGCCAGACCAGATACATGATATACGTATTGAAGGCCACGAAGGCACCAAGGCTGATCTCGCCCGATAGAACCTTCAATCCGCCGGCCAGCAGCACCAGTACCACCTGCAGCATGCACAGCAGGTCCGATGCCGGCCAGAAAATTGCATGCAGCCGCGCCAGCTTGATGTCCTCCCGCGCCATGTCTTCACTGGCCCGGGTGAATAGGCTCATTTCATGTGCCTCCCGCGCGAAAGCCTTGACCACACGGACGCCGGAGAGGTGCTCCTGGAGGCGCGAGGTGACCGTCGCTTCGGCCTTGTCGAACCGCTCGAAACGATCGCGGATCTTGCCGAAGAAATAGAACGAGAACCCGAAAATGAGCGGCAGCATGGTGAGAGAATACATGGCCAGCGTACGATGCAGGGTGAACAAGAGCGCGCTTACTCCCACGAGCAGGCAGATGGTGCGGGCCACCTCAGCCACCTGGTTGGCCAGGAAGCGCTGGATGGTCTGGATGTCCGAAGTGGCGCGCTGGATCATGTCGCCGCTCTCCATATCGTTGTGAGAAGTGAACGGCAGAAGCATCAGCCGCCGGAAGATACGGTTGCGCAGATCGCGTACGGTGCCTTCGGCGGCCAGTGCCGACCAGCGGCTCTTCAGATACGTGAACACCCCCTCCAGGAGCGCTGCGGCAAACAGCAGTCCGCTCAGCCAGGCAAGATACGACAAGGCCACGCTGCCGGCTGAAATGGCATCGACGGCTCGTTTCAATACCCAGGGGAAGGCGAGCTGGAAGCCGGTGGCGACCATCAGGGCTGCCCCTGCGAGAAAATAGGTTTTTCGTTGCCGGCCCATCAAGGCCAGGAACTGTCTGATTATGGTGAACATCGCTTCCCTCCCGTTGTGGGTGATGGTTGGCACATGCCATCGGCATGCCGGGAAGGAAGCTGTCCTTTTCTCGTTCGCGCTGGTTGTGAATGGGAACACTCAGATGGGAATCAGGTACACGACCAGACCCGAGGATACACTTCTCCCCCCGGCTGCCCTGTTAGGCGCTGAGGTTGCTGAAGATTCTCCTTGTATAAGGTCCGCGTCGCATACTCATCGAACTCCTCCTTGAAGTCGGGCCTACTATGCATGGTCAGTCAACTGATTGTCAAGCACAATAAAGATCCTTTTCTGAGAGGCAACCGCCCGTCGCCATCCCGTGATATCCGTGGCGCCTCGCGAGTTCGCCCGGCACCGGATTGGTGGCTCCGCGGGCGTGAATCGTCATGACTTGTCGAAAAACATGGTGAAACCGCGCACCGGGGGGAGAAGATATATAATAGACACATGTTAAACAATTGTTCTCTCTATCGGTAGTTAAAATATCTGCGGCACCTGTGGAGCTGTCTCATTTATTGGATGCACTGCATGGCAAGTATGATTTCGTGTCGAAAAAGGGAAGTCCTTGGGAAACGAATCGCATCGAAGGGTCGCTAAGGAATGTCTAAGAAAAATTAAAAATATTCTTGACAAGCTTTCGGCGTTCTGTTACTCTGCGTTCAGACGCTGACGGTCACCCGGTTCAGCGGGCAGGCTGCCGCGATCGAAGCGTCTCCGAAACATGACAACCATTACCATTGTGAAGGAGAACATCATGAAGACATTGCTGAAGCGCTATCGTTCACTGATCCTGGTCCTGGTCCTGTTGCCGGGCACTGTCTCCCTGCAGGCGGCGGTGGTCGCGCCGCCGCCGGTGGATATGCCGATCGAACAGCCTCTGGATCTCTTCGCCTCCAATGTGCGCGCCGTTCACCTGTCGCCCGATGCTCCGGCGGTGGACATTTACGCCAATGGCAGCCTGGTGGTGAGCGGCCTGGAATTCGCGCAGGGTACCGAATTCCTCCGCGTTCCGGCCGGTTCCTATGACTTTGTGGTAACCCCCGCGGGCGCCAACGCCGGTGACGGAGTGCTCAAGTTCGAGGGCCTGGATCTCGGCGCGGACCGGTTTTATACGGCTGTTGCGTACGGGTTCCTGGAGGACATCAGGGGGTTGACCCTGGAGGATTCCTTCACCCGGATTACCACTTCCGATGTGGAATTGCGTGTCATCCACACGGCGACCGATATCGGGCTGGTGGATGTCTGGCTGCTTCCCCTGGCTGGCGCTCCGACATTGATGGGCAAGGATCTCGCTTACGGTGAGGCGGGTGAATATGTCGGGCTTGACGCCGTGCCGCAGGTGGTCGGAATCGATGTGGACGGGGATACGGTTCCGGACCTCGTATACGATATCCCCGCGCTGCCCGCCGGCAGTTCCGTCAATGTGTTCGTCGTCAATGACGGCGACCGGGTGGTGCTGATGGTTCAGTTGACGACGGGCGACGTGGTCCGCCTGGAACCACGCGCCGGGCAGTCCGCGTACCTCCGCGTTCTGCATCTTTCACCCGACACACCCATGGTCGACGTCTATATCGACCAATCCATCCTGGCGGCGGAATCGCTGACCTTCCTGACCGGCACCAGGTACCTGGAATTACCCTCGGACGTCTACCGGTTCGACGTGGTGGAGAGCAGCGCCAATGTCGGTCGGCCGTTGCTCACCGTCGATGGCATTTACCTCGCCCCCGGTCACTCCTATACCGCCGTCGCCTATGATCTGAACGCGGATATCAAGGCTCTGGCCATAGAGGATGACTTCGATTCGAGCTTTATTACCACTACCAAGATACGCATCGCACACACCGCCGCCGGTGTCGGCAAGGTAAGCATCGGGGTGATGGATACGGACAATTGGGAATTCATGCCCCTTATGAAAGGATTTGGCTTCGGAGAGGTTTCGGATTACATCCAATTGACCGGTGAACCCGTAATGCTGGGTATTGACGGCGATGCCGATGGTTACGCCGAATGGGTGTACCAGATGCCGCGGCTTGGCCTGGGTGAGGTCGCCACTATTTTCGCAGTGCGCAAAGTATCTCCCGGTGACAACACTTGCGGCGACGCCGACTGCATCGCCCGGGACAAGATCTTCCTGGTCCTGCAGTTGCGGGACGGCGATACATTGCGGATCAATCCCAAGCCCTTCGTTTCATACCTGCGCGTGATTCACCTTTCTTCCGATGTTCCGGATGTCGACCTGTGGTTGGACGGGCGTACGGTTGCCGTCAGCGGCCTGGCGTTCACGGAGAGCACCGGATACCTGGAGCTGCAGGGCGATCTCTATGACCTCGATCTTGCTCCCGCCGGTGCCGGGATAGGCGCCAGTGTGTTCAATCTGCGCGACATGATGTTCTTCCCCGACCGGTTCTACACCGCCGTGATCTTCGGCGAGGCCGGTCGCGGCGACCTCCAGGTGCTGTTTCTGAACGACAGCCACCCCGGTCTCAGCCAGGATGTCTCCCTGAGCGCTATTCACACCGCCTACGGTATCGGGCCGGTAGACATCATGCTGGTCACTCCCAGGGGCCGGATCCCGCTGTGGCGCAATCTCGCCTACGGTGCCGCGGGTACCTTCATGGATCTTGTCGCCAAGAACTACACCATCGGTCTCGATGTCAACCACGACCGCCGCGCCGACCTGCTGTTCGACGTGCCGGCCCTGCCGCCGGGCACCGTGGCCAATGTCTTTGCCGTCAGTGAGCGCCGCTTCCCGATCGATGGTAGTGAACTCATGGGGCGGAACGTTGAGGGTGTGCGATCCGTTTTCCTGCTCGCGCAGTTGATGGACGGCACCACCGTCAGGATCGATGCGCGCAAAACCGCACCGGAACTGGGTTCGGTGCACAGCCTGGGAACCCCGGGCTTTTGACGACTGACGAAATTTCTGTCTGCTGATACGACCGGCCCATCAGGGCCGGTTTTTTTACCTGAAGTTACTTCACCCAGGAAAAGAAATACTGAGCGATCAGGCCGGCGATGGGAGGGAAGAAGAACGTGCACGCCAGTCTGACCAGGGTGATCCGCCATCCCAAAATACCAACCTCCATGGGCAGTCTGCTCACGGCCCAAAGAGACCAGCCGGTGAGGAACGCCACCATGGTGCCGAGACCGGCCCCGGCATTGAGCAATCCGGCCGCTATCGGCAGACTGACATAGGGCCCGCCTGGCGCCAGGCCACCTGCCACGGTGCCTATCACAATCCCCCGCAAGCCTGATTCCGCGCCCACCCAGCGCGCCATCATCTCATGGGGCAGCAGAATTTGAACCATCCCGGCGATGATGAAGGCGAAGATGAGCAGGGGTAACACTCCAACGGTCATGTGGTATGCCGCCCGCAGCCCTTTGACATGTTCCTGTCCGCCCTGCAGCATGCCGATCCCCAACAGGATCGCCGCGATGACACCCAGTATGATCGTTGGAACCAGCATGTTGTTGCTCCTTCTTGATGCTGCCATGTATTTCCCATACCACATTTCTTTCCGGATGAGGAGAGTCATCAGGACTTCCCGAGCCACCCAAGTCACGCAAGCCACCAGCGCTTTTCTCGTGGACTGCCGGATTATGCGTTCCGATTCAGCCGCCGCCGTGCATCCCCGGCGCACCGTGTGTCCCCGGCCCTGCCGCAGACCGCCGCCACGTAGTCGAGGAACAATCGCCGTTCTTCGGCCTGCATGGAATCCAGCAGCAAATCGATCAGATCCCCGCGGTCCAGCACAAGGTAGGCTGCATACCGGGCGGCATTGATCGTGAACGCATCTGGTTGTTCGACCGCCAGTTCATCCAGGCGCGTTTCGATCAGGGTTGCCGCCTTGTCACCGGCGTGCAGTTCCGATGCTGCTTCCAGGCTCGCGAACCGGAGCAACGCCATGGCCTGAATATCGTGTATGGTCGATTGCTCCCGCGGCGTGACCTGGCGCATGCCCCGGCCTGCGGGGCGGCGCCGGGCGTCATATTCCCGTTCATACGCCGCACTCAACCGGTACGCTTCGGCATATGCGGCGGCGGCGCCTTGATCTCCGGCCTGATCGAGGAACAAAGCGAGACTGTACCGGTTCACCTCCGTGTCCTCATGCAGGAGTGCTCGTTTCGCCCAGTCCGCGGCCTCCCCCGGGTGCCCCGCCATGTACAGTGATTGCGCCAGGTTCATGGGTGCCTGCTGATGGAAGGGATCGATCCTGACCATGGCCAGATAGGTGTCCGCCGCCTCCCCGAATCGTCCCGCCCCGTAAAGCTCCGCTCCCAGGTCATAGGCGGCGAAGAGGTTGCCGGGATCCCGGCGCACCGCCTGGCGGAGCAGGTTGATTGCAGTTTCGTGACCGGTCACCGTGTCCGCGGCGCCCGCGGCTTTCGCCCGCAGCCGTTCCGATCGGAATCGCCGCGCCTCGATGGTCGTGGTCATGCCGAGGATTACCAGGATGACCAGGCAGCCGGCGGCCGCCAGGCGGTCACCAGGCCGGTCCGCGCGCCGTCGGGCGCCGGCGGTGACAATGCCGAGCGAGAACCAGAAGACCAGATGGACTGTTGCATCCCGCAGGTTCACGCTCACCAGGTTGTGCGTCAGCACCGCCAGCAGCGCGGCTTCAAGCGGAACAAGCGCCGCCGCTCCTGATGGATCGCTGTGCCGTGCGGCAGCGCGATGAAACAGCGCCACCAGCAGAACGAATGCCGCCAGCCCCAGCCCCACGACACCGGTTTCGCACAGGATTTCCAGGTACTCCTGATGGGCGTGCCGCAGGTTCATGGCATGCCTGAAATGGCGCAGGTAGTCCGGCGCCCGGTACTGGCTGAACACGACGGGGAAACGACCCGGTCCGTGCCCGAACAATGGCGCGGCGGCCGCGGCCCGGGCGGCGGTTCGCCAGGTTTCCAGTCGAAACGATTGAGACACCGTGATCCTGTCATGCTGATGCGCGAACGCGGCTATCCCGCCGGCCAGGGCAATGAGGAGCAGGACGATCCGCAGGCGT
>JAFGDC010000402.1 GCA_016932295.1 candidate division CSSED10-310 bacterium | reverse complement strand
GCTGGAAGTAGTTGTCGCTCCAGACCCAGGAGGCGATCTTGTGCGCCTCGGCGTGTCCGCCGAACCTGTAGTTGTGGGTAGGGAGCAGATCGTATGCATCCATGATTTCCACCAGGGTGGTGGTGCCCACTTTCTGCATCCTGTTCTGCTTTATATCGAGGTTGGCGACTTCTTCGTTGACGCGCATGCCAAACTTTCGAATCCGTTCGGAATCCACCGGGTGATTGGGATCCTCCTCCAGTTGAATAGCGCCGGTCGGGCACACGTGGGCGCAGGTGCCGCAACCGATACAGCGCTCGTACTGTTCATTGAAGGGCATGTCTACTTCTCGCTTTGAGCCCCGCCCCACGAAGGTGATGATGTCCTCGCGGGCCACTTCACTGCAAGCCCTGACACAGAGTCCGCACAGGATGCATGCGTTGGGGTGGTTTGATCGCTGGGGATGGTTGAACGCCGGTGGCGGTGCCTTGTAAAATTTCGCCATCTGCTTGATGATGGGCACTTCCGGCCACCGGGAGAGCAGCATGGTGAGAATGCCGCGGCGTTCCTTGTTGACTCTCTCCGAATTGGTGAAGGCTTCCAAAGGGTGCTGCACGGGGTAGTTGCAGGCGGTGACCATGCGGCTGCGCCCGTTGGTGCGCACCTCGGTGATGCACACGCGGCAAGCGCCGTACGGCTTCACCATGTCATGATGGCAGAGGGTGGGAATGGTGATGCCCAGTGCTTTCGCCGCCGCCAGCAGGGTGGTGCCTGGCTCCACCTTGGTTTCCTTGCCGTCTATCGCGATGGTGATCATGGTTCCCTCCTACTCCACGGCGACCGCATCGAAGCGGCAGACTTCCATGCAGACCCCACATTTGATGCACATGTCCTGATTTATGACATGCAGGTGCTTGACATCTCCCGTGATCGCCCTGGTCGGACAGCCTTTGAAACAGACATGGCAACCGGTGCACGCCTCTGTAATGCGGTAGGTGATCAGCGCTTTGCAGACGCCGGCGGGACATTTCCTGTCACGGATATGGCTGAGGTATTCATCCTTGAAGTAGCGCAGGGTGGAAAGCACCGGGTTGGGAGCGGTAGCGCCGAGCTGGCAAAGGCAGGAACCGGCCATGGTGGAGCAGAGCTCCTCCAATTGGTGCAGCATATCCTCAGAACCCTCTCCCCTGGTAATGGCGCCCAGGATCTCGGCTACCGCGGTGCAGCCTTCACGGCACGGCGTGCATTTACCGCAGGATTCATCCTTGAGAAATTCGACGAAGTACTTGGCGACATCCACCATGCAGGTATGGTCGTCCATGACGATCATGCCGCCGGAACCCATCATGGAGCCCGCCCTGGTCAAAGTATCGAAATCCACCGGCTGGTCCAGAAATTGCGCCGGCAGGCAACCGCCGGATGGACCACCGGTCTGGACTGCCTTGAACCGGCGGCCATTCGGAATACCGCCACCGATGTCAAAAATGATTTCACGCAGGGTGATACCCATGGGCACTTCCACGAGACCCGAGTTTGTCACATTACCCACCAGCGAGAATACTTTGGTGCCCGAGGAGCCATTCCATGGATTCCCGGAGACGTCACCGGTGCCGATGGATGCGAACCATTCCGCGCCGCGGACCAGGATCATGGGAATATTGGCATAGGTCTCCACGTTGTTCAGCACCGTGGGCCGATCCTTGTACCCCGCTTCGACACTGTGGACGTACTTGGCACGAGGTTCACCGGGCCGGCCTTCGAGCGATGTCATCAAGGCTGACGATTCGCCGCAGACAAAAGCGCCGGCGCCGCGATGGACCTTGATATCGAAGGAGAAGTCGGTGCCCAGGATGCCGGCGCCCAACAAGCCCCTCTGCCTGGCTGTCTGGATGGCCTTGTTGAGCCGCACCAGGGCCAGGGGATATTCCTTGCGGATATAGATGAATCCTTCCTCGGCGCCGATGGCATAAGCGCCGATGGTCATCCCTTCCAGGACCGCGTAAGGATCGGCTTCGATGATGCTGCGATCCATGAAAGCGCCGGGATCACCCTCGTCCGCGTTGCACACCAGAACCGGTTGCCGACCGGTCTTCTCCACGGCTTCACGGCAGGTCCGCCACTTGATGCCGGTGGGAAATCCACCGCCGCCACGACCGCGGATGCCCGACCTGAGCACTTCTTGCACGACCGCCTCGGGAGTCATGGTAGTGAGTACTTTCTCCAGGGCCGCATACCCGTTGACGCCGAGGTAGGATTCCAGCGACTCGGGATCAATGACACCCTTGTTGCGCAACGCGATCAGCACCTGTTTGTTGAAAAAGCGGATGTCCTGCATCTTGGGAATTGGATGACCGTCGGAGGGATCATTGAAGAACAGCCGCTCCACCGGTCGTCCCCCCACCAGGTGCTGATCGATGATATCGTTCACATCGGCCAGGGTGAGTTTCTTGTAGAACACGCCCTCCGGCTGCACGACCATGATCGGTCCCTGGGCGCAGAAGCCATTGCAGCCGGTGGCAACCACCAGATACTGATTGTCGAGGCACCGTTCACGCAACCCCTGCTCGAGCGCTTCCTTGATGCGGAACGAGTTGCCGGCGACGCAACCGGTACCCGTGCAAACCATGAGCATGGCGCGGTAGGTGCGCATCAACCTGATGTGTTCCTCGCGGATTCTCTCAATGTCTCCCGGTTCAAGCTTCTGCATGGGCTGGTCCTTTCTCCTTGTAAGTTTTGACGAGCTTTGGGACATCGGAGATCTTCACCTTGCCGTACAGATCCTCGTTGATAGTCACCACTGGGGCGAGACTACAGCAGCCAAGACAGCGGACGCCCTCCAGTGAAAACCTGCCGTCAGCGCTGGTTTCACCTGGTGCCAGGTCAAGTTCACGGGAAAAGGCATCCAGGACCCGCTCCGCGCCGCTCACCACGCAGGCCGTGCCCATGCACACCTGGATGATGCATTCACCTTTGGGCTCAAGGGAGAACGCCTTGAAGAAGGTACTAATGTGATACAGGCGCCCGAGCGGCACCTGCAACGTGTCGGCGATATACTGCATGGCCTCGCGCGGCAAATAGTGGAACTCATCCTGCACATCCTGCAACATCATAATCAGATGGTCGGGATCAGATTCCCATTTTTCCAGGATCGTATCCAATACCATGGTATCCATACCGGCCTCCTAACCCTTCACGATGGTCCAGCGCGGTCGCCAATGGGAGCGCCGCACGACAAGTGCCTTGATCTTCTTGTCCCGGAACACGGTCCCGATGCCGCCACGGCCGGCCTGCTTGATACGCATGTGGCCGCGCCGCCAGTCCCAGTAGGAGAAATTCAGACAGCCCATCCAACTGAAATCGGCGCCGCGGCCGGCGCTGACCGATGAGATGTTCTGTCGATCCTCACGATTCCTGGCATACAGCAAGGCGATTTGTTCCACCAGAATGTGGCTGTCCACCGCTTCATGCGGGGCGGTCTCGATCGTGACCGTGTGGGTGTCACCGTCCACGATGACGAAGATTTCACGGTCCGCCTTGCCGCGCACGCACAATGCATCCCAACCGGAGAACTTGAGCAACGGTCCGAAATGACCGCCGACATTGGAATCGATCGGAATCCCCGTGGCGGGGCCGATGGTAACCACCAGTGACTTGCCGGCACCCGGATACTGCATGGTGCCACCGAGAGGTCCGCAACCCATGATGATCGCATTCTCCGGATCGTTCCACTTGGTCTCCGGTGTCACCGAATGCCACAGGTGGTAGAGTCCGAAACCACGCCCCCCGATAAAGATCCTCTTCATTTCGTCGGTCACTGGACGCGCTTCAATCCCGTTATTGGAGAGATCGATATGCAGCGTCCGGCCGGCATATCCACGCTCCAATTCACGGTGCTGGTAGTTCACGCGAGCCAGCACCTCATGACCGGCGCGTAACGCATCGACATCCTGAATCAACATTGGCACCTCCTCTGGGGAAATCGTGCAGTGACACCATTCCGACCAACCGCCGCGGAGCACAACCGCACCATCCGCGAATTGCGGCACGGCGGGATGCCACCGGCGGCATGCATCCGTCCCGCGATGCTTCACTGGTGGGGAATGAAACACTCCACCGTACCCGCGGCATTCCGTGGCCGGCATTCGTTGCATGGTTCTTCAGGCCTGGCGGCCGCGGAAGTGAGACACATTACAATATAGATAATGCCCAGGCAAGCACATCCCGTCCGCCTCACGGGAACATCGAAGCGGTCCTTGCACCATCGTGGTGAGCGGCATGGTAGCGCCCCACAGCCATTGTCCGATAGCGACGGGATGACGCTTTTCAGGCGACGCAGGGTGTTTGATGCGCGGCGTAGTCGCAGTTCGGACACAAACAGCGAAGCCATGCCGTGCAGACCCAAATCCCCGCCTGAATTCTCCAGGGTGGTCCACCGGCCGCCTCCTGCCAATGCCGCCCCATACTCACTGCGGCACTGAGAAATAATTAGATTGTTCCCGTTTATTCAATGAGATACTACATTATCACCGAGGGTTTGGGGCTGGAGGCTGGTTACAGGCGGTTACCCATGGTATAGTTGGGCATCTCTTTCGACCGAATCGTACGGTGGACCGGGAAACGCCCGGTGACCGGTATGGACGACAAGTGAGGTTCCGAGGATACAGGATGAGAACGATTTACTTCGATCATAATGCGACCACTCCCCTGCGGCCGGAAATCAAGGACTTTTTGACCGGGAATCTGGATCTCTACGGGAACGCCTCGAGCATGCATCACCTGGGTCGCCAAGTTCGGACGAGGATCGAAGCCGCGCGGGAATCGATCAAGCGAATCCTGCATGGGGACGACGGCGATTTGATCTTCACCAGCGGCGGGTCGGAGAGCAACAACATCGTGTTGAAGGGGATGGCATGCAGCGCCGCTAGCTACTGCGGCCATGCCAGCCGTCATATCATCACCACCGCCATCGAGCATCCGTCGGTGCTTGAAACCTGCCGGTGCCTGGAGACGATGGGAACGGAAGTGACGTATCTGCCGGTGGACGGCGACGCCATAGTGGATCCGGATGATGTGCGACGGGCGATTCGCGCCAATACCACCCTGATCAGCATCATGTTCGGCAACAACGAGGTCGGCTCGATTCAACCAATTGCCGCAATCGGCCGGATAGCCCGTGAACATGGCATACCTTTCCATACGGATGCGGTCCAGGTGGTGGGCAAGATACCCATCGACGTGATGGCGCTGGGCATAGACTTTCTATCCTTGTCCGGTCACAAGATACACGCGCCGAAAGGGGTGGGTGCCCTGTACGTGAAATCGGGATTGACCTTCTGCCCGTTGATACACGGCGGCCATCAGGAGCGCCAGCGCAGGGCCGGCACCGAGAATACACTGGGGATTCTCGCTCTCGGTAAGGCATTGGAACTGGCCGCCGCGGATATCGACCGGGATTCCTCACAGGTCGCGGCGCTACGCGATCGACTGCAGAAAGGGCTGCTGGACAGGATCGAAGCGGTGCGAATCAACGGTTCACAGGAACACCGGCTGCCCGGCACGCTCAATGTCAGCTTCCGGTATGTCGAAGGCGAATCCGTGCTGCTGGCCCTCGATGCACTCGGCATCTGCGTATCCACGGGGAGCGCCTGCAGTTCCGGCTCATCGGCGCCATCCCATGTCCTGCAGGCCATGGGTGTTCCAATGGATGCCATCCACGGGTCCATCCGTTTCAGCCTCGGGTGGGGCAGCACCGAGGAGGACGTGGACAGCGCCCTTGCCCTGGTTCCCGGCGCCATCCAACGACTTCGTTCACTGTCTCCGCTGCAACCCGGAACAGGGAGGGGCTGACGTGAATGGCGATGGCATCACCCGCCGCCAGTTCCTGAAGATCGGTGGCGGACTGCTCGCCGCCGGCGCACTGCACCTCCACGGTTCCCTGCTGAGGCGCGTGACGGCAACTTCCACCGGCGGCGTTTTGGATGTCACGAGCCTGGACAAGACCCTCATCGAAAATCTGCTCAAGACCGCCATGCAGCGCGGCGGCACCTTCAGTGAACTGTTCGCCCAACAGCGTGTGGGTATTGACTGGCGACTGGACAATGGGCAACTGACAGCCGCCGAAACCAGCAGGGCGGATGGCGTGGGGATCCGGGTAGCGGACTCTGGCAGCTTCGGTTATGCCTTCTGCGAGGAGTTGAGCGAGGAGAACCTGGTACGGGCCGCCAAGAAGGCGTCCGCCCAGATGGCGAGCGGTGAACGCGGCGGACTGCACCCACTGGAGAGACGATCGCATTCCGAGCACTGCCCGGTAAGCCAGCCCGTACTCACGGCTGGATCCGCTGAATTGCTGGACCGAATACGCACGGCGGATACCGCCGCGCGCGGCGTTGCAGCCAACGTCCGGCGGGTGGTGGTTTCCCTCTCCGAGCACAGTGACTACCGGATGGTGGCCAATTCACAGGGTTCATGGATTGAAGACATTGCACCGCGCCTGTTTCTCGAGGTGCAGGTGGAAGCAGGTACGGATGAAAGAGCGGAGATCGGCCGCGCCTGCGCCGGCACCCGCATGGGGTATGAATTTTTCGATACGTTTCCACCCGCGGCACTTGGCGAACGGGCAGCCCGCCAGGCCTTGGCATTCCTGGCAGCAGAACCCATGGAGAGTGGTCCGCTGCCGGTCGTGACCGGCAATCGATGTGGGTATCTGTTCCATGTCCTCATCGGCCGGCACCGAGAGGCGGAAGGCGGACTGCACGACGAGCCGGCAACCGGTGGCCGCATCCTCAGCCCGCTCATCACCTACCTCGACGATGCCACCACGGCGAACGGATTCGGTTCATACAACATGGATGACGAGGGGGTTCCGGCGCAACGCACCATCCTGGTCCGACTTGGCCACCCGGACAAACTGTTGCTGGACCAGCTTGGCGCCAAGCGCCGGCATACGCTGTCCAGCGGCTCGGGGCGTCGCGCGGACTATCGGCACCCGCCTATTCCCTGTCTCTCGAACGCTGTGCTGGCCGCGGGCGTATCACGACACGACACGATCATGGAGGAGATCGAGCGGGGTTTATACATAGTCGAGGTGGCGCATACCCACGTGGAAGAACCAGGCGGCACCCTGCTCTTCCCTATCCGCGAGGCTTATTCCATCCGCCAGGGCAAACCTGGGGACGCCGTCAAGAATGTCATGCTGGTCACCACCAGGGACAGCCTGCTCCAGTCCATCGAACGGGTCGGTGACGATCCGGCCTTTGTCCCTGGCTTCACTCACAAAAACGGGCAGACACTGCCGGTCAGCTTCGGCGCTCCGAGCGTCAGGTTCAAGCAGTTGTCGATCGCGGCGCTGAGGTGACCGGTCCATCATGAGCATAGAAACAACAATGCAAAAACTGGTCCAGCAGGCAATCAAGGCCGGCGCCAGGGAAGTAGAATGCTATTTCCGACGCGGCGACACCCTGCAACTGACCCAACGCAACGGCTCCACAGCCGCGCTCTCCCAAGCCGCCGAAACGGGCGCGGCACTGCGTCTCGGCGCCGGCGGCCGGTGGGTATTCGTGCACTGCAACGACCTCACTCCATCCGCACTGCAAAGCACGTTGGAACGGGGAATCACCCTCTTGCGCCGAGTGGAGCCCAATGGCTGGATGCTGCCCGCCAAACTGGCTCCCTATGTAAATCTGGACATCTTCGACACGCAGATCAATACCCTCAATCTCGAGCAGCGAGTGGCGCTCCTGCAGCGTATGGAAGGTTATGCCCGTTCCTTCTCCGGTAGCCGAGACGACGATGTGCGCACCACGTACGAGGATGTACTGGAAGAAATCTCCCTGGCCAATCACCGTGGTCAGTTCACCACCTATACCGCCACCAGGTTCACGGTTACCATCCGAATCGAACCGCCGTTCGCCACCATGACCACCGCTGGTGAAGCCATGCGCTGCAGGCGGTTCTTCAAAGATCTGGAACCCATCGAACTGGTGGGCCGGCGCGCCGCGTTGCAGGCCTCCTGGTTGCAAAAGCCGGTATCGGTGCCGATCGGCATCTGGCCTGTCGTGTTCGATCCCCATGATGCCGGACCACGGCTGTTCGAAGTCGCATTGGGCATCGATCGATCCGGCCGCGCTTCCCTCTGGCCGGGAGCAGCCGGTTCACCCCTGGCCACCTCCGGACGCGTCGGTATGCAGGCAGCCTCCAGCCTGGTGACGGTGGTGGACGACGCCACCATGAAGAGCGGTGTGGCGAGCCGACCGTTCGATGCCGAAGGAATCGCCACGAACCGAACCATCGTCATCGAAAAAGGAATGATGAAAACACCCCTCACCAGTCTTTCCAGCACCCGCCGGGAAAAAGAAAAAAGCACCGGCAGCGCCGTGCGAATCACTCCGGGTCATGTACCCAAGGCCGGACCCAGCAACTGCTACCTGTCACCGGGCACCGACTCGGCAGCCGACCTGATCAGCGCAGTGACCGCGGGACTCTATGCAGTGCGCCTGCACATCCTCGCCATCGAGCCGGTGACCGGCAGGATAACCGGGCATCTGTCCGGCCGGTGGATCGAGGGTGGTGAATTCACCAGGTCGGTGACCGGCGCGGTCTTCAGCGCCCGTCCCGAGCAACTGCTGAAGCAGATCGATGGAGTCGCCAGCGACCTGGATCATGAGCGTTTCGCGGGGAGCGCGGCGATCAACTGCCCGACCTACCGGATCGAGCGACTCGATCTGCAGTCCGCTGCCGTCACCACCACATGATTGTCGTCTGAAACCGGGCACCACCGGCGCTTCACCGGTGGTGCCATCAAGCACGGGGTGATTCAGGCAATCATTCACCGCTGCGTGCGCCAACTGGACATCGCCGGGAGTTTCAGCATTCCGGGTCCGGGACGGTCCGCCGGCGGCTGCTTGGGTGGATCGCAAGGGCGATTGCGGTCACTGGCATCCATGGTAGGCGATCCAGCCCGTTCGGTGCTGTGATTCTGGTGCAGGACCTGGGAAAAAGGCTTGGATGGCGACAGCGCGCCAGCGTTCCTGGGATCCGGGAACCTGGTGATCGCCGCCTGCGCTTTGATAATGGGGGTGAAATTCATCGCTTCCTCCTTGGTTGAGTTTTTCATCGCGTTCACTACCGTTATCGGCGGTTTTCATGAAATGTTGCGTACTCCGCAAAGAAATTTTTTAACTGGCGGCGGGTTTGTGTTTGCTCTCCTTCATGAGGCGGGATAGTATGCTTTTTTCATTGGAGGCGACATGGCGCGATGGGTTTTCAAGGAAGTGGATGAAGCGGTGGTGGAGCGCCTTACCGCAGATGTGACCTGCCCAGTGTTCGCCCGTTCACTGGCCGCCGTGGGATTGCGGCGGGTGGAGGAAATCGGGGACTTTATCCAGCCCAGCCTGAAGAGCCTCCACGATCCGTTTCTACTGCCGGACATGCCGGCTGCGGTGGCGCGGATAGAAACCGCCATGCAGCGCGGAGAAACGATATGTGTCTGCGGTGATTATGATGTGGACGGAT
>JAFGDC010000401.1 GCA_016932295.1 candidate division CSSED10-310 bacterium | reverse complement strand
CCATTCCCATACATTGCCGTGCATGTCGTACAGTCCCCAGGCATTGGCCTCTTTCCCACCGACAGGATGCGTCTCGCCGCCGCTGTTCTTCTCATACCACCCTATTTTATCCAGGTGGTTTTCGGTATCACCATTCGCATAGGCGGTCGGCGACCCAGCCCGGCAGGCGTATTCCCACTCCGCCTCGGTGGGCAGCCGGAAACCATCGGCGTTCCAGTCGCACTCGGTGTCCTCTCCATTCCTGGTATACTTATAGACCGGCGCCATGCCCATCTGCCTGGAGAGTTCATTACAGAACCGCACGGCATCGTACCAGGACACGTTTTCAACCGGACGATGATCACCCTTGAACCTGCTCGGATCTTCATGCATCACGCGCCTATACAGTGATTGCGTCACCGGATTTTTATCAATCTCGAAACCATCGAGGATCACCCGGTGCAGTCGCGCATTGCTTTCTCCCTTATCATCACCCATCATGAAGGAGCCGCCCTTTATTCTCACCATCCGCTCACGCATGAGTTCACCGAGTGATCCCGGTTTCGGTCTGGATTCGACTTCGACCGCCTTCTCGGATACCGTCACGGCGAGCATCCTGACATAGCGCCCGACCGTCTCGTTGTCGTTGAAGCCTTCATCTTGCTCGGTCCGGCCGTCGGTTACCCTGGTACGACGTTGCAATAGAGGTATCAACCTGTTCACGAAGGGCTTGTCCAGCCACCAATCGATCTCCTCGAGACCAACCTTCTTGACCTGTGCCGGTTCCTTCGCACCTTCTTTCGATTCATCACCCACAGGTTCCGGCTTCCCGCGATCCTCGCAATCGATATGATATTGCAGTATCTGCTTCTCGATACGCACCAGGTAATGGGGATTGGCTCCCAGTTCCTGATACAGTGCCGGCAGTTGATAACTCAGCAGGCACATCTTCACGAGCAGCTCGATGCTGAACTCACCGCCCCGCTCGCGCATCACCCAGATGGTGTACGACAACGAATTCACGAACCGCTTCAGGGTGCGGGGATTCTCCCCCAGGCAGCACAGGATGGTCTCCATGTAAGGCGCAACGACCGGAATCCCGGCCAAATTATCCCTAATCCATAATTTCAACTTGTCCGGGTCGGGCGGCGGCAACTCGAGGGGAAACTGGATGATCTTGTCCAGGTACCGTTCCGGCAGGATTTCCTCCATGGCGCCATCCGGCCACCGGGTGCTGTACAGATCCTTGTACCGCACCCGGATACCCTGCTCGATCACGTCCCGGGCCACGCCGATCACGAAGATGAAGCCCGGCAGGTCCAGCAGCACCTTCAATCCTTCCATCAACTGCACCGCCTTCTCCGGCAGGCAGCGGTCCAGGTCGTCGATGAAGACCGCGATCCGGGCGCCGCTCGCGTTTCTGAAATCCTCGGAATAACCACGCAGGCGCTCGATGAGATCGTAATACATGCTTTCGTAATCACGCAGCTTCCGCCGCTCCTCGTCACGGCGCCGCCCCTCCTGCAGCGCCTCGGCGAATTTGAATTCCGCCTCCATGAAGAACGGGATCTTCAGCGTGCCGCTCAACCCGCAGGCCAGCGCCAGGGGAACATCGCTCAACTGCAGACCGAAGGCTTTCATCCCAGCAAGTATTTTTGTATCCCACTTTGTTGAAAGGTGAGCCCGGGATTGCAGCGCCGCCGACAGGACATGGAAAAAGGGAATGATAAGGTGGTCCTCGCCGGTGAACTGCCACGGGTTGAACCAGGCGGTGACCACCGGACAGTCGCCGTGCTCCTCCTCGTCCAGGGCGCGCCGGATCTGCCGCAGCATGCTGGTCTTGCCCCTGCCCCAGGCGCCGAACACGCCGATGGTGAACGATCCTTTCGCCTCCACCCGGCGGATCATCTCCACCAGCCCGGCGGCGTATTCTCCATAGCCGATACCGTCACGATCCACCCAATCGTCCGACGCTACCAGCATGTGATGCGCAGTATCATCTCTCTTCTTTGCCATCACGCTCTCCTGATCCCCGCGAACCGCGTACGGCGGCCGTTGACGCGGCAGGACATCCACGCCAGCCGCCGATACCAATACCGCTGGAGAAAATGCCGTTTTTTTCTGACCACCGCACTGTACACACGACTACTGTGATAGACAAGCGTCATGGGGCACGGTCGCGCATGGCATCGACTTCGTTAGTCCTGGATGAAATCATCGCCACGAGGGGTTGTTTTTACCCCAATCGAAACATGCAAGATGGGCGGACCTGGTAGACAGCATGGAGACTGCTGAGCATGACCATACTGTAGCAACGATACGCACTGAAAGTATGGGACACGGCGGGGCGCGGCTGGCGCCACGCGCTCCTCGTGAACGTCAGCGGCGCTTCGGCAGCGGACCGGGACGGCGGCCAGGCTGGCCGGCGAAATCAGGCACCACCGGCGGATGCTCCCGCAACAATCGCGTTATCTCCCCGATCGCCCGTTCCAACTGGGGATCCAAGCCACGCGCATAATCCTGCGGCCGCATCTCCACCACGATGTCAGGCTCCGCGCCCCGGTTCTCCAACTCATACCCCACATCGTAGAACCAGTTGTAAAACTCCGGCTGGGTCGTCACGGTGCCGTCCACCAGCGGATGCGTGGGATTCAATCCGACAATCCCGCCCCAGGTGCGCTTGCCGATCAACAATCCCAATCCCATCATCTTGAACGTATGTGAAAAAATATCCCCATCCGATCCCGAGAACTCGTCCGTCAGCGCCACGATCGGCCCCAGAATGGACTTCCTCGGTATGGGCGACCACTTTCCCCAACGCGCCAGATCGTAACCCAGCCGCTTCTTGGACAACTTCTCCAGCAGCATTTGCGAAACATGCCCGCCGGAATTGTTCCGGACATCCACGATCAGCGCATCGCGCTCCGCCTCCACCATGAAAGCCCGGTGAAACTCGGCGTACCCGCTGGGCCCCATATCGGATACATAAATGTACCCAACTCTGCCGCCGGTCTTTTCATGCACCATCGCCGTCGATCGTGCCACCCATTCCTGCAGCCGCGCCGGCATGTCTCCGCTCAACGGCCTGACCGTCACTTCGCGCCGGCCGCCGTCCTCGTCCTCCACCAATACCACGATCTCCACTCCCGCCTTGTTCACCAATATACGATCCGGAGTCATCTCCAGGTCCAACGGCACGCCGTCAACCGCCAGGAGGAAATCGCCGGGCTCCACATTGATGCCGGGTGAATTGAACGGCGATGTCCTGGCGGGATCCCAGGTATCGCCCTTGACAATATGCACGATCCGCCAGGCCCCGCGCGCATCGTCCCAGGCAAAATCGGCGCCCAGGAAACCCTGAGGATAGGCCGGCGCCGGCGGATAATCACCGCCGATCTCGTAGCAATGCGACGTGCCCAT